>JACPRT010000031.1 GCA_016189845.1 Chloroflexota bacterium
GATCTACACGATGAATGAGGATGGCAGCGGCGTCGTCCGCCTCACCAACGAACCGTCCGATGATGCGAATCCCAGCTGGTCACCCGACTGCAGCAAGGTCGCCTTCCACTCGAATCGGGCTGGCAACAACGACATCTATCTGATGAACGCCGACGGGACCGGGATTACGCAGCTCACAACCGACTCTGCGACCGATCAGAATGCCGCCTGGTCGCCTGCCGGATCGAAGATCGCCTTCTGGTCCGCACGCACAGGCAATAACGACGTCTTCGTGATGGATGTCGACGGGTCGAACCAGACGCGCCTGACCGACCATCCTGGCAACGACCAGCTTCCTGCCTGGGCGCCAGACGGGTCCCGCATCGCGTTCTCGACCAGCCGCGAGCGCAATCCAGAGATTTTCGTCATGAACATCGACGGCACGGCGCCGGCCCGCCTGACCAACAGCCCCGGCCGCGACTTCAACGCATTCTGGTCGCCCGACGGACCGAAGATTTCATTCTGGTCCGACCGTGACGGCAACCAGGAAATCTACGTCATGGGTGCAGATGGAACGAACCCGGTGCGTCTGACCTCGAACGAGGCACGGGATGGCAATCCGTCCTGGTCCCCCGACAGCCAGCGCATCCTGTTCTGGTCCGATCGCGACGGGCAAGAAGAGATCTTCGTCATGAATGCCGACGGGACGAACCAGGTGCGATTGACGAACAACGCGGCGCGTGATGTCGCTCCGGACTGGTGCGGGAGCGGTTCGTGAGCGTTCTTTCGGGCGTCATCATCGGCGCCGCCGGGCCTCCCGACCCGCTGATGCCAGATTGCCGCTTTGATATCGTCTCGTGGATTCTGTTCCAAAGGCTGCTAGACGGTGAACTTGTGAGCAGCCGCGAGAATAAGCTGCGCTTCGGTGACGATTCGTTTGACGATCTCCGCCGCCGGAAGGATGTCCTGGATCAGGCCCACAGACTGGCCCGCGAACGGCACGTATTCGTGGAACCTTCCCTGCTGGGCCGCCGTCATCACCTCTGACCGGAGCTGATCGGAGCTCATCGACGCCTCAACCCGCCGGCCTTCCCATGATTCGATGAACGGCGTTCGAATGGCCCGGGGCACCGTCCCGTACCCGCCACGGCCGGGCGCGGGCATGAAGTCATTCCATACTTCGACCTTGGTCGTTTGCTCCGATTGGGCAGCCAGGATCGCCTTCTTGTAGCCATCGCCGATCGGCGCCTCGACCGATGCCAGGAACCTCGTTCCGAGGTTGACGCCCTGAGCGCCCAGCACCAACGACGCTGCCAGGCCACGCCCATCCGCAATGCCCCCCGCCGCGAGTACGGGGATGGGGTGGACCGCATCGACGACCTGAGGCACGAGCGCCAGGGCGCCCACGTGCTGTCCGAACCCGCCCGCTTCTCCGCCCTGCGCGATGACGACGTCGACACCTCGACCGGCCGCCTGCCTCGCCTGGGCGACGGTGTGCACCTGCTGGATCACCAGAGCGCCGGCGTCGTGCGCAAGCTGGACCAGCTCCGACGGGTCTCCGAGCGCGAACGAGACGATCGGAACCTTCATTTCAAGTGTCAGCGAGAAGGCGTCGCGATCCAGGTTGGAAACGAGGTGATTGACCACGAATGGGCGGTTGGTGAGCTCACGCATCCGCTCGATTTCCGCCGTCAGGGCGTCGGGTGTCCGGTTGGCGGCGCCTATGCTCCCCAGTGCGCCTGCGTTCGATACCGCCGCGGCCAGCCGCGCGTCGGTGAACGGTCCCATCCCGGCCTGCAGGATGGGGTGCTCGATGCCTGCAAGACGGCAGAACTCCGAGTTGAACACTGGCGTCCTCCTTTGACGATCGATCACGCGAGGCTGGAGAGAGGTTCGAGTCGATCAGGCTCAACAGGAGACAGCATCAGGAGAGAAGCGGGTAGCCGCCATCGGTAGACCTACCCATCAGGACGGAGGTCGGGGCCGCGCACCGGTCGGACACGTCGACGATGGGCTGGCGTCGGCCAGCCGGCGAAACTCAGCGAGTAACGGCCATCACGGATTGTCCGCGAACGTCGGGACGAGGCCGTGCTCGACTGCAAACAGCGCGGCGCCGGCCCGGGTCGCGAGCCCGATCTTGTCGTAGACGTGCTGAACATGGTGCTCGGCGGTCCGCCGAGAGATGCCGAGGCGCCGCGCTATGGACGGGTTCGACTCGCCTCGGGCGACCAGCCCCAGCACTTCGACCTCACGGTCGCTGAGCCCGGCCGGCCACGAACGCGCCATGCCACGCGGCGCCCCGCCCGCCTTGCCTGCGCAGGCGATCACGGCATCCGTCGCTCGCGCGTCGAACCGCCCCTGCCTCGCCTCCCCCCGCAGCGCGTCCGCGGCCGCGTCTGACGCCAGCGCCGGCCGGTACGGGCGCGGCTCGGTCATCGC
>JACPRT010000155.1 GCA_016189845.1 Chloroflexota bacterium
ATGATCGGGAACGCGAAGATGATGAGCACCGCCACGACCATCGTCATCCAGACGAATACAGGCATCTTCATGAAACCCATGCCTGGCGCCCGCATGTTGATGATCGTGATGATGAAGTTGAACGCGGCGGCCAGGGAGGCGACGCCGAGGAGCTGCAGGCCAAGGACCCAGTAAGTGACGCCCAGTCCGCTCGAGAACGGGTGTTCGGTGAGGTTCGCGTAGCTGAACCAGCCCGCGTTCGGCGCCTCACCTGTCAGCCAGCTCACGTTCAGCACGATTCCGCCGAACAGGAACAGCCAGTAGCTGAATGCGTTCAGGCGCGGGAATGCGACGTCGCGGGCGCCGATCTGCAGCGGAACGAGCCAGTTGAAGAAAGCGGCGGACAGCGGCATCACGACGAGGAAGATCATGGTGGTCCCGTGCATCGTGAACAGCTGGTTGAAGACCTCTGGCGAGACCAGACTGTTCTCAGGCCGCATGAGCTGCGTGCGCATGATGAGCGCCTCGAGCCCGCCGACGAGGAAGAAGATGAACGCCGTCACGCCATAGAGCGTGCCGATGCGCTTGTGGTCGACCGTCGTGATCCAGCTCCACAGGCCGTATTTGGCAGTTGGCCGCTTGATGAAGGTCGGAAAGTGAACCGCTGTACTTGTCATTCTGGCGCCATCTAGTTCAACGTTTTCAGATAGGCGATGAGGGCATTGAGGTCGTCTGCAGACAGAGTCTGGGCGAAGTTGGCTGGCATCACCGGCGGGAATCCTTCGACCAAGAAAGCGGCCGGGTTCACGATCGACTCGCGGATGTAATCGTCAGACGACATGCCCGGCTTTCTCGTGGCAGCCCTCGTCTCTACCCCGCCCAGGCCGGGTCCGACGATATTATCCGGGGTCGTCGCGTGACATCCAGAGCAGCCGGCGGACGTGAACAGCTGCTTGCCTCGCGCGACAGGGTCCCCTGCAGGGGCGCCGCCGGCGGGCTGTCCCGCCGGAGCCTGCCCGGCAGGGCCAGGCTTCAACGTCATCAGATACGCGACCACCTGGTTGATCTGGTCGTCGTTCAGGCCTTGCGTGCGATAGACGTTCGCAAGCTTCTTCATGCGGTTGCCGGGTTTGAGGTCATTGGGATCGCGGATCCAAGCGGCAAGCGTCCCCTCATTGAGATCGCGCACCCCCGCACCAAGGGTTAGCCGCGTGGCCAGGTGGGTCAGGTTGGGAGCTGCGATGATGGCACTATCCTCCAGATCCTTCAGAAACTGTTCCTGCCGGACCCCCTGGGTGTCGCGCTCGGAACGGGCCAGTTCCGGGTTGGTAGTCTGGCTGGAATGGCACATAGAACAGTTGCCCGCAAAAATCGCCTGGCCGGCCGCGGCCGGGCTGCCCGGCGCTGGTGGGAGGGCGGGGCGCCGCATCCCGTCGAGCCACACCGCGAAGTCGTCCTTCTCGTGGGCCACGACCTTGAAGCGCATGAGCGCGTGTGCCTCGCCGCAGAACTCGGCGCACTGGCCGAAATAGACGCCCGGTTCGGTCGCCTCGACCACCAGTTGGTTCGCGCGGGTGGGGATGAGGTCGACCTTACCTGCCAGCTTGGGCACCCAGAAGCTGTGGATGACATCTTCGGAATGGAGCACGATGCGGACCGCGGTGCCAACGGGTATGTGCACCTCGTTCGCGGTGACCACGTCCTCGCCGGTGTACTCGACCTCCCACCACCACTGATGGCCGGTGACGACGACTTCTAGATTGGACGCCGCCGCGGTCGCCTCGCGGTCGAGGCTGAAGATCAGGTTGACGGTCGGTATCGCAATTATCGCCAGCACGACTGCAGGGGCGATCGTCCACGCGACCTCGAGGCGATTGTTGCCGTGCATCTGTTCGGGCAGGCCCTCGACGTGCCTGCGACGATAAGCGAGGGTGATGGCGATGATCGCCGCCTCGACGACGACGAACACCGCCATCGCGACCCAGAAGATAAGGACGAAGATGTCCTTCTGGCGCTCAGCGATCGGGCCCGCGGCGCCGAACGTCGACTGGTTATGGTGAGGTGTGCAGCCAGAAAGGGCCGCCAGCACAAGTATGAAAAGGAACGGGAGCGCGAAGCGACGGACGCGATTTGAGATGCGGATCGGCATCACTGTGCCCAGCTACGCTCCCGCGCCAAGGGAGACGATGAAATCTCGGCCCTGGCCCCAGCCTCGGTGGTGGCCGCGCAACGACAGGCGCGCGCCATTCGTGCATTCCGTAACAATTCGAACCGGAAGCATAACATCACCCTTTCGGAAGACGCAACCTGCGCAGATAGCGCGAGGCTGGTTCGCGTGACCCACGGCATACCCGTCCTGGTAATTGCAACGCGCAACCCGGGAAAGCTGCGCGAGTTCCAGAGGCTTCTGGCCGGGCTCCAGGCAAAAATTCTGTCGCTGGATGAAGCCGGCGTGAGCATCACGGTCGAGGAGACCGGCAACTCCTACGAGCAGAACGCAACGCTGAAGGCCGCCGGGTATGCGCGGGAAAGCCGTCAGATCACCGTCGCCGACGACTCGGGAGTCGAGGTCGACGCGCTCGGCGGCGCGCCGGGAGTGAGGTCGGCGACCTACACTGGCCCGGGTCAGTCCGACGCACAGCGCACACAACGGCTTTTGGAGCTGGTGGCAGGCGTGCCCGCCAGGCTGCGCACGGCGCGCTACCGGGCGGTGCTGGCGATCGCGCGGCCCGGACGTGGCCCGGAGGGCGTGACGCTGTTTCGAGGGACATGTGATGGGGTGCTGGCCGATGCGCCCAGAGGGAACAACGGCTTCGGATACGACCCGATTTTCCTGGTCCCATCGCTCGGGCGGACCATGGCCGAGCTATCGGATCTCGAGAAGGATGCAATAAGCCATCGGGGCAACGCGGCGAGGGCCGCGCTTTCCTATCTGAAGGAATTGCTGGCAGCGGGTCGGCTGAACGGGGATTAAACTGTAGGAGATGTCAACCGAGAATCGTGCGGCGGTCCACGACGCGTTCGGGCGGCCCCTCCGCGACCTGCGCATCTCCGTCACCGACCGCTGCAACTTCAGGTGCCCCTATTGCATGCCCGCCGAGGTCTTCGGCGAACGGTACCAGTTCTTGCCGCGCGCGGAGATACTGACCTTCGAAGAGATCGCCCGGCTGGCCGGCGTCTTCTCGCGTCTCGGCGTCGTCAAGCTCCGTCTGACCGGCGGCGAACCCACCATTCGTGCCGATCTGCCCCGTCTCGTAGCGATGCTGGCCGCGATTGGAGGGATCGAAGACCTCACGCTGACCACCAACGGGTACTTGCTCGCGAAGCTGGCGCAGTCGCTCAGGGATGCCGGACTCAAGCGCATCACGGTGAGTCTGGATAGCCTCGACGAGGAAGTGTTCAAGCGGATGAACGGGCGGAATTTCGGCACGCAGCCCGTGCTGGAAGGCATCGCCGCGGCTGAGGTGGCCGGGCTGAGCCCGATCAAAATCAACTGCGTGGCGCAGCGGGGCGTCAACGATCACACGATCGTGGGCCTCGTGCGTCACTTCAGGGGCACCGGCCACATCGTCCGGTTCATCGAGTTCATGGACGTTGGCACGCTCAACGGGTGGGACATGAAGCAGGTCGTCCCGGCCGAGGAGATCGTGTCAAGGATCGATTCCGAGTTCCCTCTGCGGCAGATTCCGCCCGCGTACCGCGGCGAGACGGCGCTGCGCTACAGGTTCGTGGACGGCAGCGGGGAGATTGGCGTGATAGCGTCGGTTACGAGGCCGTTCTGCGGGGACTGCACGAGGGCGCGGCTGTCCACCGATGGCAAGCTGGTCACCTGCCTGTTTGCGGCAGGCGGCAAGGACCTGCGAGGCCCGATGCGCTCCGGTGCGAGTGACGACGACCTGCGGGACATCATCCTGGGCGTCTGGTCGCGCCGCCGCGATCGTTACTCGGAGGACCGGGCGGGCCTCGTCGCAGCCGGGGCGGGGCCGGCGAACCGCCGGAAGATCGAGATGTACCAGATCGGCGGCTAGGACGCGTCGTGCCCGAAATCTGCTTCTGGCAGGCGACGATGAGGAGAGGCCGTTGGTACCCCGGAGGGGATTCGAACCCCTGATCTTCAGCTTGAAGGGCTGACGTGCTAACCGCTGCACCACCGGGGCCGGAGTTTTCAGTCTACTACGGGTAGATTGCGAGGGACTCAAGGCCCGCGGTTTCCGGAAGCCCCAGCATCACGTTCATGTTCTGCACGCCGGAACCCGCGGCGCCCTTGACCAGGTTGTCGAGCGCTGTGACGACCACCAGGCGGCCCTTCTTCTCGTTCACGATCGGGTACAGCAGGCAGTCGTTGTTGCCCCACGTCTGTTTTGTCGCCGGCGGCTTGCCGACGACTGAGGCGAACGGGTGCGACGCGTAGGTGTCCTTGTAAAGCTCGATGACCTGAGCCTGGGTCCTTGGCGTCGTAAGCGTTGCGTAGCAGGTCCCGAGGATCCCGCGGGTCATCGGGACGAGGTGGGGCACGAACGTAACGCTAACGTCGCCTTTCTTCGATATGGCGCTCAGTTCCTGCGTCATCTCCGGTTCGTGCCGGTGGCCGCCGAGCCCGTATGCGGATGAGTTGTCGTTGAGCTCCGAGAAGCCGTAGGCGGCATCGGCGGTGCGACCCGCACCCGAGACGCCGGTCTTCGCGTCGATGATCACACTCGGTTCGACCCAGCCTTCTCTGACCACCGGCGCCAGGCCGAGGATCGCCCCCATCGGGAAGCATCCCGGATTGGCGACAAGCCGCGTTTTCGCGATCTTCTCCCGGTGCAGCTCGGTCACACCATAGACGGCTTCCTCGATCAGGTCGGGGTGGGGGTGCTTGACCTTGTACCAGGTCTCGAACTCCGTGACGCTCTTGAGGCGAAAGTCCGAACCGATGTCGATGGCCTTGACGCCGCTCTTTACGAGCGGGCCGAGCGCCTCGGCGCTCGCGCCGTAAGGGAGCGCGGCGAACGCGACGTCGACGGAGCGATCGACTTCCGGGGCGATCGTGAGGTCGATCGCCCGCAGGTGCGGGAAGGCGTCGCCCAGCTTCTGGCCGGCAAGAGAACGGCCGGTGACGCTCACCAGTTCCACGCCGGGGTGGCGGTGCAGGATTCGAGCGAGCTCCATGCCTGCGTAACCGGTGACGTTGAGGATGCCGACTTTGACCATCTTTTTTATTCTAGCGGACGGCCTCACGGGCCTTTTTGTTGCCAGCCGGATAGAACAGCGAACGGGATGGGCAGCGTTCGCTGAGGGCGCATACGGGGCAAAGTGGGGAACGGGCCTTGCAGGTGCGGCGGCCGTGCTGGATCAGGAGCACGTGGAACTTGAAGACGTCGGCAGGAGCGACCAGTTTTTCGAGGATAGGATGCGCGTCCTCGACCGTCGTCTTCGACCCGATGAGGCCAAGTCGCTTCGCAACCCGAAAAATGTGCGTGTCGACCGGCATCGCCGGCATCCCGAGAGCGAACGACAGTGTCACGGCCGCGGTCTTGGGGCCGACCCCCGGCAGGTCTGTCAGCCACGCCTTCGCTTCGGCGAGCGGGAGTTCGGCCAGGAACCGGAGATCGAAATCGCCATGCCGTTGCTTGATCATTCGGAGGATCTGCCTGATGCGGACCGATTTCTGGTTGGCGAGGCCACCGGAACGGATGGTTTCCGCGAGTTCGGCAGGCCTGGCGTCCATCACATCCTGCCAGTGCGGGTACCTGGCCCTCATCGCCTTGTAGGCGCGCTCCGCGTTGAGGTCGGAGGTGTGCTGGGTGAGCACCGTGAAGATCAGCTCGTCGAGGGGCTCGAACCGCGGGACCCACGTGACCGGTCCGTAGGCACTGGTCAGGCGATCGAGGATGTAGCGAGACGAAACCTTCAACAGGGGTATTCTAGCCTCCGAATGAAGCCGGCTCCTCTGGTCCTCGACCACGTGCGGATCACGCGCCCCGGGGATCCCGCAGTTCCCGGCGCGGTCGTGATGAACGGCGGCCAGATTACCTGGATCGGTGCAGGCGACGCACCGGCACACGCGCTACCTCCCCGGGCTTTGCGGATCGACTGCGAAGGAGGAGCGCTCATCCCGGGTTTCGTCGACGCCCATTGCCATCCCCTCGCGCTCGGCAGGGCGTTGACAGCGGCCGATTGCACCCCGGTCGCAGCGCGAACCATACCTCAACTGCAACGCCAGTTGGCGGGTTGGGCGGCCGCAAATGCAGACGCCCGGTACGTCAGCGGTTTCGGCTACGACGAGCTGTTGATCATGGAACGCCGCCACCCCGATCGCCACGATCTCGACGCGGCGGTCGCCGAACGGCCAGTCATCCTGACCCACGGTAGCGGTCATGCCCTCGTGCTCAATACCGCGGCGTTGCGCCTCGTCGGTATCACCGGATCGACCGATGAACCCGTCGGGGGTTTCATCGACCGGGAGGCCGAGACCGGGTCGCCCAGTGGCCTGCTCTTCGAGATGGGTAGTTTCGTGTCGAACCGCCTCGGACGCCCGTCCGAAGCGGAAGTCCGCCGGCAGGCGTCGGCCGCCAGCGACGCGTTCATTCACGCCGGCGTGACGTCGGTGGTCGATGCCGGTCCATCCAGCGACCCGTCGATGTTCCAGCTCTGGGCCGGACTCAGAAAAGATGGGGTTTTTCGGCCCGGGATGACCATGATGAGGGCACCCGGCCTGAGTATTCCTGCGGCGGAGGCTGCGGAATTGGCCGCCTGGGTGAGGCACGGGCCGGTAAAGGTCATCCTCACCCGCGGCGCCAATGATTTCATGCCAGGTTTGGCCGAGCTGTCCGCGGTCGTCGCAAACGCCCTGGCCGAGGGGCCGGGTGTTGCGGTTCACGCAGTCGAGGCTGAGGCGATCCTACTGGTGTGCCGGGCCTTCGAGGAAGCTAAGAAACTCTCCAGCGTACGAACGGCGCTCATGCCGGCGCGCATGCGGCTCATGCCGGCGCGCATGCGGATAGAGCACGCGGCCGAGGCGACGCCTGAAGTATGCGCGGCCATCAGGCGATGCGGCGCGTCCGTGGTTACACAGCCGGGGTTGGTTTACGGCAGGGGCGACCGCTACCTTGCGGCCGCCAGAACGGGCGGATGCCCTGTCGACCATCTTTACCCGCTGCGGAGACTGCTCGATGAAGGGATACCGGTGAGGATAGGCTCCGACGCCCCGTACGGC
>JACPRT010000158.1 GCA_016189845.1 Chloroflexota bacterium
GATCAGGAACGTGCCGCAGTAGGGGACTAGCCCGCCATGGAGGGCCAGCCCGTTGGAGATGCCGCCCATCGCGTGCTCGCGGACGCCGAAATGGATGTTGCGGCCCAGGTGGTTCGACGCCGAAAGCACCGGACGGCCCTTGACGAAGGTCTGGGTCGACTCGGCGAGGTCCGCGGACCCGCCGGTAAGTGCCGGGACCACCTCCGATGCGGCGGCAATGCTGCGACCGGAGGCGGCACGTGTCGCAACCGGCTTGTCGAACGTCGCGTGAATCTTGTCGAGCACGTGGTCCCAGCCCTCGGGGAGCCTGCCGGCGATGTCTCGCTCGAACTGGCCGGCATCCGCCGGATATTCGCGCCGGTAGGCTTCGAGCAGCTTCTGCCACCGGGCCTGTGCCTGCGCGCCGCGGGGGATCGCCCCGCGCATATGTTCCTGCGCGTCGCCGGGAATTTCGAAGGGCGGGTGCTGCCAGCCCAGCGCCCTTCGGGCCAGCTCGACCTCGGGCGCGCCCAGCGCCTCGCCATGTGCCGAGGCCTTTCCGGCCTTGTTCGGGCTGCCGTAGCCGATCGTCGTGCGCACGATGATCAGCGTCGGACGCGACGGTTCGGTCTGTCCTTCCCGGATGGCGCTCTCAACCGCGTCGACGTCAAGGCCGTCGACCGGCCCGATCACCTGCCAGTCGTACGCCCTGAATCGGGCGCCGACGTCCTCGGTGAAAGTCAGGGCCGTGTCGCCATCGATCGAGACCTCGTTGTCGTCGTAGAGGTAGATCAGCCTGCCCAGCCTGAGCGTGCCCGCCAGCGACGCCGCCTCGGAGGCGATGCCCTCCTGAAGGTCGCCGTCGGAGACGATGCCGTAGGTGTAGTGGTCGACGATCTCGAGCCCTGGCCGGTTGTAGCGGGCGGCAAGCATTCGCTCCGCGAGCGCCATGCCCACGCCGTTGGCAAAACCCTGACCCAGCGGGCCGGTCGTCGTCTCGACTCCCGGCGTGAGTCCGTATTCGGGGTGGCCCGGTGTGATCGAGGCCCACTGGCGGAAGCCCTTTATGTCCTCGATGGATACGTCGTAGCCCGTCAGGTGGAGCAGGCTGTACAGGAGCATCGAGGCATGTCCCGCAGACAGGACAAAGCGGTCGCGATCGGGCCAGCGAGGGTCCCTGGGGTTGTGCTTGAGCACACGGTCCCAGAGCGCGAACGCCGCCGGCGCCACGCCCATCGGCGCCCCCGGGTGCCCCGAATTGGCCTTCTGGACCGCGTCCACCGAAAGGAACCGGATCGCGTTGATGCAGCGCTGTTCGAGAGCCGGGTCTCTCGCCGCGACGGCCGTCTCGGTTTTCCTCGAAGTAACCAACGTCACATCCTGCTATTCGTGGGGGCCACAAGGATATCGTAAAGAGCTTCGTGCGCCGCGAGCGCGCTGTGGTGTGCCGCACCGTTGTCCGCGTTCGGCAAATAGCGCTCGAGTCTCGGGACAGGGAGGGAGTCGTAGCGCTCGATGACTCCGAGCGCCTTCAACGCCATGACCGCAATGCCGCGTGTCGTCGTTCCCTGTTCGACCGAGCCGACCAGCGGCATCTGAAGTGCGTCTGCCATGATCTGCATCCAGGCGGGAGAACTTCTGGCCGCGCGACCGCCGACGACGATTTCCCTGGCGGGCGCGACCTGGCGCAGCAGGCGCCATATGAGGACGAAGCGGTAGGCGACCGCTTCGAGGGACGCGCGGACGAGGTCGACGCCGGTCGTCGTGGCCCGTACGCCAAGAAACGCGGCGGTCGCGTCCGTTGCCCAGCCGGGGCTCCGTTCCCCACGGAGGAACGGCATTACCGAGACGCCGTGCGCCGCCGCGGGTGATGCCGCGAGCGCCTCTTCCAGCGCCCGGGACCGTGGGAGCCGCAGGTTCGTCATCAGCCATTGGAACAGGCTCCCGGCGTCGGTGACTGCCCCGCCGACCACTGAGTAATCGGCGTCGAGCCGGTAGGCCCACAGGCCGTTGGGTGCGATGTCCGGGGTGCCCGGCACGACCGCCCGCATCGCACCGGTCGTGCCGGCCGTGAGCGCGCAGGAATCTGCGCCCACACATCCGACCCCGATGTTGGCCGCGGCGCCGTCGGCGACCGCCAGGAAAAGGGGGACCTGGGCCAGGCGCGGCCAGCGCTTCGCATAGGGACGCGCGAGGCCCCGCATAGCGGTCGTGTAGTCCGCCAGCTTCGGCAGCCTGTCGGGGTCGACGCCGACGGCTTCCAGCGTGGGGACATCCCAGGTGAGCCGGAAACGGTCGAGCATTCCCGACCACGACGCGACGGAGTAGCTGGACGGGATGTCGACAGTCCCGAACCATCGGCCATACAGGTATGCGCCCAGATCGGTCCAGAGGTATGCGTCGTCGAAGCTATCCGGTCGTGTCCGCTTGAGCCACGCGATGCGCGGGGCCTGGTAGGCCGTGTGTAGAGGCGCCCCGGTGCGCGTGTAGTGGTCGGGAGTGCCGAGGCGCGGTCGTAACTGCTCCACGTCCTGCGCCGATCGCGAGTCGGCGTAGCTATACAAGGGCGTGACCGCGGCGCCCGCGCGATCGATGCCGAGCATGTTGCCCACGTACGTCGACAGGCCGACCCCGCCGATTTCCGCCGCACCTGCGGCCGGGTGGGCCATCACGCGGTCGATCACCGTCTCGACGTCTGCACACAGCTTCGCCGGGTCGTCCTCGGAACCGCCGTCGGGCGTGAACGGGACCGCGTGCGCGACCGTGGCGCCGGCGCCGCCGACCTGCCAGGCCGCCGCGTCATAGAGGCGAGCGCGGATGCTGGTGCTGCCGATGTCGATCGCCAGCACGAGAGGGGACTTGAGGCGGCGCGGCATCGTCAGCCGGCGTTGCCGAGCGCGGCGATCGCGGAGAGCTTCTGCTGGCTCAAATATGCGTAGCGATTGATCCAGATCCCGCTCGTGACCGCGTGCCATGCGACCCGCAGGCGCTTTTCGAAGTCGAACTCGGGTCCGTACCCGTGCACGATCGGGAACAGGTCTGCCCGGCCGGCGATGGCCGACGACGCCTGCCGGATCTTCCTGGCCTGGGCACGCAGCCCGGCGCGATGTCGCACGTGCGGACGCGGGTAGAAGTAATCGCTTAGCTTCGAGCCGAGGTCCGAGTCCTCGAAGTCGAAGAGGTTCGAGAGCGTCCTGACCAGCACTCGCTCGTTGAGCGACGGGTTCCGCTCCAAAAGCTCCTGGGCATAGAAGTACACGATGAGCGGCCAGTGCATCGTGTACAGCTTCATGTTGATCGAGTCGGCATAATCCGCAACCGCACCGAAATCCATGCCGCTCAGCAACGAGAGCGGCGGAGGGAAGGCGTTCGGAGACAGCTTCTTTCGCGCGTCGCCCGCAGCTTCATCCAAGGCCGCTCGCAGTTCGCGGATGTAATTGACGGTCAGCGCGGCCTTGAACTTGAGAGTCTGTGCGACTCCGGGGAGCGCACCGAATAGCCGCATCAGTTCGAAGCTGGCCGATCTGTGGTCGAGCAGCGGCGTCAGTTCGGAATTAGTGAGATCGCCCAGGCCGTCGTAGAGCGTCTGGGCATCGCGTCGCATCGCTTCGAAGTCGAAACCCATGCGTTTGGCGGCTGCCTTCGCGTGCGGGCCGAAGTCCAGGAACGCGTCGCCCAGGCGATACGGCGGATGCTCCGGCCAGTCGTGCCGGAGCCCGTCGATCGCCGGGTAGGCCCTGATCACGTCCCGCGCCTGGGCGGCGACGTAAGCCCGCACATCGTCGCAGGCGACCGCGGCCGTGTGCACCATGCGTGCACGCGGGTAGGTGCCGTCCGGCAGGAGCGGCAGGTCCTCCGGGCGCAACCCGGGCACGAGCACGGCGTCCATCTGGAAATAGACTTCCATTCCTCGCCGGTGTGCCCCGTCGATGAAGTCTCGTATCACATGGCCCTGCGTATCCGTCAGGTTGCCGGCGGCCGGGGGTTGATACTTGAGTCCACGGTAGGCCGCCATGTCCGGTGGGTAGCTGGGCTCGAAACGGAGCCAGGCTTCCGACTGACCCCACAGCTTCCTGGTCACGTGGCGGACGGTGCCGGCGCCCCCATCGATCGGCGGCTCCCGCCTGAGGTTCGGGTCGGAGTCGTGGCCATGTCCGGAGTGGTCCGGCTCGACCGGCTCGGCGACCATCGGGGCGGTCGCCACCGCGTTCACGCCCGCGGCCGCAAGGCCGTCGAGCACGGCGTCGACCCCTTCCGACTGTATGTAGGGAGGGGTCACGGTCACGCCCAGAAAGCGCCGGCGACGCGCGCGCTCGGCGGAATCATGCAGCACCAGGGTCCGCGGGCCGCCAGTCACGGCGTCTGGGCGCCGCGGGCTGCGACCTCGATCGAGTAGAGAGACGTCGTGGCCGTTATGAAGAGGGTCGTCCTTTCCTGACCGCCGAAGGTGCAATTCGCGACCGCCCGCTCCGGTACGAGGATCTTTCCAAGCAGGGTCCCGGATGGATTCAGGACGTGAATGCCGTCGCCCGCCGACGTCCAAACGTTGCCTGCGGTATCTACGCGGAACCCGTCCGCCATGCCCGGGTCGATCTCTGCGAACACCCTCGAGTGTTCGAGCTTGCCGGCCGTACCGACGTCGAACGCACGGATATGGTGGGGACCATCCGACCGATGGCTCATGCCGGTGTCCGCGATGTAGAGGACCTTCTCATCCGGTGAGAATGCGATCCCGTTTGGCTTGTCGAAATCGTCGGCAACGATCGAAAGCGAGTTGTGCGCAGGTTCGAACCTGAAGACGTAGTTGCGGCCGAGCTCGCTGTCCGCCTGATGGCCCTCACGATTGCTCAGGATGCCATACGGCGGATCGGTGAACCAGATCGTGCCGTCCGACTTGACCACGACGTCGTTCGGCGAGTTGAGCCGCTTGCCGCGGTAGTTGTCGACGACCGTCACCACCGAGCCGTCCGGTTCGGTGCGGCTAATCCGGCGTCCGCCGTGCTCACAGCTGACGAGCCGGTGCTGGCGGTCCCGCGTGTGGCCGTTGGTGTAATTGCTCGGCTGCCTGAAGACGGTCATTCCCTCGCCGGGCGACCACTTGAGGATGCGGTTGTTCGGGATGTCGCTCCAGATGACGTACCCGTGTTCGGCGAACCAGCAGGGGCCCTCCGCCCATTCGCAGCCGGTGGCGAGCTTTCGCAGCTCGGCGCCGCGCTTCACGAGCCGCCGGAACTCGCGTTCGAAGACCTCGTATCGCGCAGGCGTCGTCACGTCCGTGATGCTCCTGCCGTGTTGAGGTCGATCGCCCAGACCGAGGAAGTCGCCGCGATGAAGAGCGTCGAACGGCCGCGGCCGCCGAAGGCGCAGTTGGCAGCGACCTCGGGCGTCCTGATTTTTCCGAGCAGGCCGCCGCCGGGTCCGTACACCTGGACGCCGTCGCCTGCGGTCACGAACAGGTTTCCGAGCGTGTCCACACGCATCCCGTCGGGCACGTGAGGGTCCACGACCGCGAACACCTTTCCGCCCCGCAGCTGCCCGCCTCCCGCGACTGAGAAGACTCGCACGTGATGGTTTCCCTTCTTCTCATCGTGCGTTCGGCCCGAGTCGCCGATGTACAGCAGCTTCTCGTCGGGAGAGAAGGTGAGCCCGTTGGGCTTCTGAAAATCGTCGGCGACGACATCGAGCCGTCCAGTGCTCGGATCTAGGCGGTACACGTAGTTGCCGTCGACCTCCCGGGGCTTCCCGTGGCCGAGGTCGGCAAGCAATACGCCGTAGTCGGGGTCGGAGAACCAGACCGATCCATCCGATTTCACCACTATGTCGTTCGGTGAGTTGAGGCGCATGCCCCTGTGCCTGTCGACCAGGGTGCGCACATTTCCGCGTGGATCGGTCAGGGTCACACAGCGACCGCTCGTTTCGCATGTGAGCAGGTTGCCTTCTATGTCGATGGTGTTCCCGTTTGAGTTGCCAGACGGCCCGCGGAAAACCCGGGCGCCTCCGGCCTCTGTCCACTCCATCAGCCGGTTCTTCGGTATGTCGCTCCAGATGAGGCGCCGCTTTTTGCTCCACCAGACGGTGCCTTCTGCGAAGCCCATCCCGCTCGCGATCTTGCGGAGCCTTGAATCCGGCTTCAGCAGCTTGCGAAATTCCCGGTTGGCGACCTCGATACCTCGTGGCATGGCTCGCTCCGTGCAGACCTGTCCCGGCAGACGTGTCCCGCAGTTGCGGACGGAGCCTACCACGGACCGGCGGTCCGCACACGGGGCGATGGGCAGGCTGTCCACGGTTTAACATCAGCGCCGCAAAACAAGCGCGGACCCCCCCATGGCGCGGGGCCGCGTGGGCTCAGAACGCAATGCAAGGAGATCTGCAGTGAAGCTAATCCGGATGGACCATCTCGACATCGTCGTGTCGGACCTGGCGAAGTCGGTCGAGTTCTATCGAAAATTCGGTCTCAGCCCGGAGGGCACGATCGACAAGGGCGAGACCGTGTTCATGTACAACCAGGACGACGCCAGTCCGGTGCGGTTCGAGTTGCACCAGGCCCAGAAGGGGCAGGAGACCGGCATCGACCACGTATCGTTCGGCGTCGCCGACGTGCATGCTGCTTACCAGGAAGGCAAGTACCTGGGGATCCCATGGAAGTTCGAGCCTAAGCAGAACATGCAGTCGGGCCGCGTCATCACCAACGCGTTCGACCCCGACGGCGTGCACCTGCAGATATGCAAGATGACGCTGCGCGGCGAGTACAACGACTGGAAATAGCACGCGATTTGGTCACGGGCGGTCCATCGGGCACATTGCTGCGCTCGTTGGCGGTGTCCGTCGCCTTGACGGCTGTCGC
>JACPRT010000161.1 GCA_016189845.1 Chloroflexota bacterium
CACCTGACGGATGCGAAGGGCCGCAAGGTTGATTTCCGGAACACAATCATCATCATGACGTCGAACCTTGGTTCGGTCCTGATCAGACGGGACAGCAGGATGGGGTTTGCGACCAGGGGCGGCAGCGAGCAGATAGATGCGCAGCGTGCGTACGAGCGGATGAAGGACAAGGTGATGGAGGAGGTCAAGAAGGCCTTCCGACCAGAGTTCCTGAACCGGCTCGATTCGACGGTGGTGTTCCACGCCCTGAGCAAGGACCACATCCTGGAGATCGTGGATTTGGCCCTGAAGGACGTGCGGAAGCGGCTTTTGGAGAAGGGACTCGTGCTGCAGGTGACCGAGGCGGCGCGGACGTACATCGCGGACAAGGGTTTTGATCCGATCTTCGGCGCCCGGCCGCTCCGGCGAGTCATACAGGACAAGGTCGAAGACCGATTGTCGGAAGAGTTGCTGGCCGGCCGGTTCAAGCCAGGCGACGTCGTAGAGGTCGACATCGCCGAAGGCGAGGTCGTGATCCATACGCCGAACAAGGTCCCGGCCTCGGCCCCGGCCAGCTAGGCCAAAATCCCGGAAACCCGGACGAACTTCTTGAGATCGGGGGCCACCAGGGCCCCCGATCTCGTTTCTGGCCGCCGGCGCTCCCATGGCCGGGATCGGTCCGCGACAGCTCTGCCACGGGGTGGTCGGTTTTGAAGCGCCCGGTTGCTACAATCCGGGCGCCGCGACCTGACTTCATGCCGCAGCTTTCGCCGGAACAGAGGCACTGATTGCTTCGCAAGGCCGCTCCAAGGACCGCGTACACGTGCCGCGAATGCGGCCAGGTTTCTCCGAAGTGGGAAGGCCGCTGCTCACGCTGCGGCGCATGGAACGCGCTCGAAGAACGACTGGTCGAGCCACGAGGCAAGGCTCCGTCGAGAATTCAGGTTGGGCATGCCTCGGCCGCCGCGTCCACGGCCGCAGAATTGGCCGCGATGTCGACCCCGCAAATGCCGCGGTTGCAGACGGGGATCGCTGAGATCGATCGCGTATTTGGCGGTGGAATCGTAGGCGGATCGGTCAGCCTGGTGGCCGGGGATCCCGGCATCGGCAAGTCGACTTTGCTTCTCCAGCTATCGGACGCGGTCGCCCGGACGGGCGGCAGGGTCGTGTACGTATGCGGCGAGGAGTCGGCAGAGCAGGTCAGGCTGCGGGCCGCCAGGCTGGGCATCGCCGGGCGCAACTTGTTCTTGCTGGCGACCGGTCAGGTCGAAGCAGTTCTCGCAGAGCTGGAAGGGTCGTCGCCCGCGATCGTGATCGTCGACTCGATTCAGACCATGACGACCAGTCAACTGGATTCGATCGCAGGCACGATGTCGCAGATTCAGGCCAGCACGCATTTGCTCACCGAACAGGCGAAAGCGCGTAACGTTCCCGTGGTCATGACCGGTCATGTGACGAAGGACGGGGTCATCGCCGGCCCCAGGCTGCTCGAGCACGCGGTCGACGTGGTGCTGTACCTCGAAGGCGACGCCGGCAGTGGCCTGAGGTTGCTACGCGGCGTAAAGAACCGGTTCGGCCCGACCGATGAAGTCGGCGTATTCGAGATGCGAAGCGACGGGATGAGCGAAGTCCCCGACCCTTCGCGCGCGTTTCTCGGGGCGAGAAACGAAGCGACTCCCGGGTCGGCGCTGGCGACCGTCATCGAGGGCACAAGGGCATTCACGATCGAAGTGCAGGCGTTGACGACGCCGTCGATGCTGCCCGCGCCGCGCCGCCTCGCCACCGGAATCGACCCCGCCCGGCTCGCCCTGGTCGCCGCCGTCCTCACCCGGCGCCTCGGCTTGCCCCTGGGATCCCAGGATGTAATCGTAAACGTGCCGGGCGGCCTCAGGCTCCGTGAGCCAGCGGCCGACCTCGCAATGGCCCTGGCGATAGTATCGAGCCTTCGGGACGGGCCGGTGCGAGCGGCGACCACCGCTGCCGCGGAGGTTGGCCTGGGAGGCGAGCTGCGACCAGTCGGTCAGGCGGGGCGCCGCGTGGCCGAAGCATCGCGTCTCGGGATTTCTCATTGCATCGGCGCGGCGGGCGCAGACACGCACGGGGACCCGGCATGGGTCGGAGTACGGTCTCTCGCGGAGGCGGTCGACTTCGCCATGCCGAAGCGGTTAGCTTGACCGCCAATACGAACGCTGGATATCATCAAAGCCCCGACAGCGTCGGAGCAGAACGGGGTCGGCCGCGCGTCACAGAGATGCCCCCGATAATATCGGAGGGAACGCAGCGGGCCCCAGTGGCGCAGAGGTAGCGCAGCCGATTTGTAATCGGCCGGTCGGAGGTTCGAATCCCCCCTGGGGCTTTTGCCCGGATGCGCCCGTGCCGGCGGCGCGTCCTGATATCAGCGCAGACGGATTTGAAGGTGACGTCGGTAGCAGCGCGACGGAATTCGCTGATAAAATGGACGATCTGGCTGCAGGGGTGGGTGAGTGGTTAATACCAGCAGACTGTAAATCTGCCGCCTTAACGGCTACGTAGGTTCGAATCCTACCCCCTGCACC
>JACPRT010000163.1 GCA_016189845.1 Chloroflexota bacterium
CCTGGTCGACGTCGTCGAAGGGATGCCCCAGGGCAAGGCCCTTGACATGCTGCAGGCCGGCCCGATAACCGGCTCAGACGCCAGGGTCGTCGGTTCGAACTCCTACGACGCCACCGCGGACTCGGACGTGGTCGCGATCACCGCAGGAATCGCGCGCAAGCCGGGCATGTCCCGCGACGATCTCCTGCTGACAAACATGAAGATCGTCGGTGAGGTGACCCGGCAAGTCGCAGGCAGGTCCCCGAACTCGGTCCTGGTCGTCGTGTCGAACCCCCTGGACGCGATGGTCCAACATGCGTACGGGATCAGCAAGTTCCCAAAACAACGAGTCGTCGGCATGGCGGGCATCCTTGATACCGCGCGTTTCCGGACTTTCCTGGCGACCGAACTCAAGATGTCGGTGACGAACGTGCAGGCATATGTCCTCGGCGGACATGGCGACTCCATGGTGCCGCTGATCGGGAGCACGACTGCCGGTGGAGTGCCGGTGGCGGACCTGATCCCCAGGCAGCGGCTGGATGAGATCGTGAAGCGCACTCAGAACGGCGGCGCAGAAATCGTTTCCCTGCTCAAGACAGGGAGCGCGTACTACGCACCGTCGGCGGCTGTCGAGCAGATGGTCGAAGCGATCGTCTTCGACCGCAAGGCGGTCCTGCCTTGCGCGGCGTTGCTCGAGGGTGAATATGGCATCAACGGCCTGTTCGTGGGGGTCCCTGTGAAGCTGGGCGCCGGGGGCGTCGAGCAGGTGATCCAGGTCAAGCTGACTTCCGATGAGAGCATTGCGTTAAAAAAGTCGGCGGCGGCGGTTCGCGAACTCGTCGACGTAATGGCCAAGCACGCGGCTTGAGTTGAACGCGGCGGAATGCCGCCATTTGAAAACCGCCCGTAGTCGACCGCAGCATCCGGAATAAGGAGGCGGCGATGGCCAGTCTCGTCCTCGTTTCGAACCGGCTGCCCGTGACGGTCCGCCGTGGCAAGCAAGGCGCCGAACTCGTGCGCAGCAGCGGCGGTCTCGTCTCTGCCCTGGAGCCCGTGCATGCCCGGGGGGAAAGCCTGTGGGTCGGCAATCTCGGCGGTGAGCCGACCCGCCACGTGGAGCGGGAGCTGACCGCCAGCCGGTATGTGAACGTCCCCGTGTCGGCCGCGGAGACACGGGATTACTATCTGGGCTACTCGAACTCCGCGCTGTGGCCGCTGTTCCATTACTTTCAGGAGCGCTGCGTCTTCAGCAGGTCGCAGTTCGCCACGTATCGGCGCGTCAACGAGCGGTTCGCGGAGCACGTCGCGAGGCACTCCGACGGCGCCACGCGCGTCTGGGTGCACGACTATCAGCTGATGCTGGTCCCTGGCTTCCTCCGCAAGCTGCTGCCGGCTGCGCGAATCGGGTTCTTCCTACACACCCCGTTTCCATCGTCCGAGATCTTCCGGCTCCTCCCCGAGCGAGAGGAAATTCTCGACGGGCTACTCGGCGCCGATGTGATCGGCGTCCACACCTACGACTATGCCCGGCATCTAGTAAACACGTTGCGGAGGGTTAAGGGGGTAGCGATACGGGAGGGGCTCGTAGAGCTCGACGGGAGGAACGTCCAGATCGCCACCCAGCCCGTTGGGATCGATCTCAAGAAGGTGAAGGGCGCGGCGTACACGCAGGCGGCCGAATCACGCGTGAACGAACTTCGAGGGATGCTCGCGGGCCGGCGCATGATCCTCGGAGTCGACCGCCTCGACTACACAAAAGCCCTTCCATTGAAGCTGGAAGCATTTCGCAAGTTCCTGGAACGGTCGACCAGGTGGCGTCACCGGGTCATATTCATCCAGATAGCCGTGCCATCCCGCACCGAAATCCCGAGCTACAGGCACCAGAAGGAGGAGGTCGACCGCCTGGTGGGCGAGATAAACGGAGCCTACGGAACGCCCGGCCGCACGCCGATCCACTACGTGTTCCGGTCGATTTCGCCGACGGAGCTCGGCGCCTTGTACCGCGCCGCCGACGTGGCGTTTGTCGCCCCGGTGCGCGACGGGATGAACCTGGTTGCCAAGGAGTACGTCGCGTGCCAGCCCGAGGACGCAGGCGTGCTCGTCCTGAGCGAGTTCGCGGGCGCCGCGCCCGAGCTGAGAGAGGCGATCCGAGTGAATCCTTACGACATCGAAGGCACCGCCGAAGCCCTGGAAAAGGCACTCGAGATGCCCGTCGCCGAGCGCCAGCGCAGGATGACCGCGATGCTTCGGAGAATCGAGCTCAGCGACGTGCATGCCTGGGAACGGCGGGCCCTCCGTTCGCTCGAGGCGCCGCGTCCTGCTGTTCTTGGCGCCCCGGCGATGTACGAACCCGAGGCGCTGGCCGACAAGCTGCGGCCCGCCCTTCGCAATTCGCGCGCTCCCCTGTTCATGTTCGACTACGACGGCACGCTCCGGGAGTTCGTCGCCGTGCCTTCCGACGCCAGGCCGACGGCCGCCATCATGCGGCTCCTGGAGGCGGCAGCGTCGATGAGCAAAGCCAGAGTGTTCCTCATCAGCGGCCGCGACCGCGACTCGATGACGTCATGGTTCGGCGAGCTGGGCATCGGGCTCGTCGCGGAGCACGGCGCATTCCGGAGGAACCCGGGCACGGGGGCGGAATGGGTAGCCTCTCCGGGGCTCGCGGATGCGCGCTGGAAGGATGAGGTGCGCCCGATCCTCGTCGAGTACGCCCAGCGCACGCCCGGCGCGAGCGTCGAAGAGAAGACCGGATCGCTCGCGTGGCATTTCCGCAACGCCGAACAGGACCTTGCGCTCTGGCAGGCCAGAGAACTCAATAGCCATCTGGAGGAGTACCTGGTCGGCGCTCCGATCGAAGTCATGCAAGGCGCCAAGATCGTCGAGGTCAGGCAACAGGGCGTGACGAAGGGCGCGGCATTCAAGGCGGTCGTCGAAGAACTGGGGCCCTTCGACTTCATCCTGGCCCTTGGCGACGACACGACCGACGAGGACACCTTTGCCGCGTTGCCCGAGTCAGCCCATTCCGTGCATGTCGGCGAAGGCTCAAGCCGGGCGAGTGCCAGCCTGGCGTCCCCGGCCGCAGTACGCGGGTTCATCCGGTCGCTGCTGTCGGGGCCCGCCGCCACGCAGGCCGCTGGCTAGCTCGCGCGTTGCGAAATTGCGTTCGCCAGCGATTGCGTGCGCGCAATCGATAGCCGATCCCGCAACGTGTCCTCGACCAATGCTTCGAGGATCCGCAGCGTGCCCGCCGAAACCGTGAACTCGACGTTCGTCGGCGCCTGCTCCCGGCCCGCCCCGACCATGATCCTGTTCCGCAGGTCACGCAACGCACGGAGGTCTATTCGCGACCGCGCGACTTCAGCCTGAGCGGGGCCTCCGAGGGCGGCGACAATGAGTTCCCACACGCGCTTCAGGAAGTCGGTGCCCGGGCCGCCCGCGAGGGCCTCCAGGGCGATCCAGAGCGCGACGTAGCGGTCCTCCGGCACCTCGATGCCCTGCGCCCGCTCGTACCACCTGAGCGCAAGGAGCGCCCGGCCATCGACCTCGCGCAGCCGCTCCGGCTTGACCTGAGCGGAAAGCGTAGTCACCTGTAAGGGCCCTGCTGGCCTGAGGCCTAACGGGCGACCGGGGTCGCCTTCGACCTGACCGTAGCGAGCAGGTCCTTCGTCGACACCATGTGCTTCTGGAACCCCAGGTCTTCGGGTTCGATGCCCATTGCGAGGCCGACAAGCTGCGGAAAATGGATGATCGGCAGGCTCACTTTCTGGTGGTCCGGCCGGTTTCTCTTGGTGGCCTTGTCCTGGTACCCGTCCAGGTTCAGATGGCACAACGGGCAGGGAGTGACCATGGCGTCCGCGCCGCCATCCTTCGCGGCGCCGGTGTGGTTCGCCACCATCTTCAGCGAGTTCTGCTGGTTGATCAGCAGGATCGGGAACCCGCAGCACTTCTTCTTGCCCGCGAAGTCGATGAACCGGGCGCCGGTCGCTTCGATGACGCGATCGAGCTCCGCCTCCCGTTCAGGCTTCTCGTCGTAGCCAAGCGCGTTCGTGGGACGCAGCAGGTAGCACCCGTAGAAAGGCGCCACGCTTATGCACGAGAGATTGCGGGTGAAATGCTTCTTCAGCTCGTCGACGCCAACCTCCTCGGTCAGAATCCAGAGGAGGTGTTTGATGACCGTCGTGCCCTTGTACTCGAGACCCTCTTCCGCGATGACGCCATTGATCTCTTTCAGGTAGGCAGGGTCCTTCATAACGCGGTAGTGCGCCTGCGCCATCACGCCCTGACAGGTGCTGCAGACCGTCATGATCGGCAGACCAAGCTTTTCGGCGATCGCGAAGTTGCGGACGTTCAGCGTGTCGGCGAGCTTGAGATTGCGCTCCTGCAGGACTCCGGCGCCGGTGCAGGAGAAGTCATGCATCTCCTCGAATTCGATGTTCAGGCGCTTCAGGACCGCCACGGTCGAGGTATAGAGCTCCGGCGTGGCGCCCCGTGCGACGCACCCCGGCCACCAGGCGTATTTCACTTCCGTTCGGCCTCGACTTTCTCGAACACCCGCTTTATTCGCTTGCGCGCCGGGATCTTGTGCCCGAGCGGGTTCGGGAGCTTGCCTTTGATGAACGACTTGATCCCGATCGGCGCCTGCGCAAGCTGGCCCGGGATGTTGAACAGCCCTGTGCTCTCGACGGCCAGCATGGTCTCGTTCAGCAGGCCGCCCTTCTTTACCGACCTGGCGAACGACCTGGTGTGGCGCGATCCGGGGGTGTTGTTGTAGCCGGCCTCCATAGCGAGGTCCCGCAATTTCATGATGCGGTCCATGGGGGCCACGTCCTTCGGACATACCTCGACACAGTAGTAGCACCGTGTGCAGTCCCAGACGCCTCCGTATTCGTTCAGCTTGGCCAGGCGTTGCTTCGCAGCCCCATCGCGAGGGTCTGCGACGAACCGGTAAGCCTTCGCGAGCGCGGCGGGCGCAATGAAGTTCTTGTCGACTTCGAGCGCCGTACAGTCAGATACGCACGCGCCGCACATGATGCAATTCATGACGCCCACGAGGTGCGTCATCGATTCATCGGACGCGATGTACTCGCCCTTCGGTTCGGGGCCGGACGGCTGCAGGTAAGGCTCCACCTGGCGCACCTTGTCCCAGAAGAGGGTCATGTCGGTGACCAGATCCTTGATCACCGGCATGTTGCCCATGGGCTCCACGGTGACCGGCGCCCCGTCTTTCGACACGTCGGTGATCTTCGTCTTGCAGGCGAGGCGTGCCTGGCCATTCACACGCATGCCACACGAGCCGCATATCGATGCCCTGCACGAGCATCGCACGGCAAGCGTTCCGTCGATCTCCTCGCGGATCTTGATCAGGGCATCGAGGACCGTGGTGTTGGCCGGGACGTCGAAGCTGAACTCCTGGAACTTCCCGTGAGTGGCCGGAAGCTCCTGGTTGTGCCGCTTTACGCGGACCGTGGCCTGCATCAGTACTTCCTTTCGACGGGCTTCCAGCGGGTGATCGTTACAGGCAGGAACGCGATTCGCGGGTCCGCGCCGCTTGCTCCCTCGTAAACGAGGATATGTTTGAGCCAGTTGGCGTCGTCACGCTTCGGCATGTCCGTTCGGTAATGAGCCCCGCGGCTTTCCTTACGGGTGAGGGCAGAGGCGCAGATGGCCTCCGCCGTGTCGATGACGTATCCGAGCTCGAGCGCGAAGACCAGATCGGTGTTGAACACTTTGCCCTTGTCCTCGATCGACACCTTCTCGTAGGCCGACTTGATTTCCCTGACCTTCGCGGCAGCCGCCTCCATGCCGTGCTGGTTCCGGAACACGGCCACGTGGCTGTGCATTGAATCGGCCAGCTCACGCCGGACCGCCGCGGTGCGCAGCCCCTTCGGCCGATCCACTATCCTCCTGATGCGAGCCTGATCGGCCTTGAGCTGGTCTTCGTTTTTCGGCATGTCCCTGACGGAGCCCGCGTACTCGATCGCGGCGATGGCCGACCGGCGTCCGAACACGACGGTGTCCAACAGGGAGTTTGCGCCCAGCCGGTTTCCGCCGTGGACGCTCACATTGGCCACCTCTCCCGCGGCGTAGAGGCCCGGGACCATGGTCGCCCCGTTCACGTCCGTCTTGATGCCTCCCATCATGTAGTGCATCCCCGGACGAATGGGGATCGGCGTCTCGGCAAGGTCGATGCCCATGAAATCGTGGGCGACCTCCTGCAGATAGCCGAGCTTCCTCTCGACCACCTCCCGTCCCAGGTGGCGTAGGTCGAGCAATACGCAGCCGTCTACTCCCCTGCCCTCGTCGATCTCGGTCTGCTCGCACCGTGACACGACGTCCCGCGAAGCCAGCTCCTTGTAGTCGGGCGCGTACTTGAGCATGAAGCGGTCGCCCTTCGAGTTCAGGAGGTAGCCGCCTTCTCCCCGCGCCGCTTCGGAGATGAGCACGCCGTTTGATGCCAGGGTCGTCGGGTGGTACTGCACCATCTCCATGTCCATGAGAGGTGCGCCTGCCCGGTATGCGAGGGCGTAGCCGTCGCCGGTGCATATGAGCGCGTTGGTCGAGGGTTCGTAGACCCGTCCGGCGCCGCCTGCGGCAAGGATGACGGCCTTCGCACGGACTGTGTGCGCCTCGCCCGTGCGAATGTCCATCGCCACCGCCCCGTGGCAGACGCCGTCTTCGACGATCAGCGAGGTGACGAACCATTCGTCGTATACCCGCACATTCGCCTTGACCACCTGTTCGTACAGCACGTGCAGCATTGCCTGGCCCGTGATTGCGCCCACGAAGAATGTCCGGGCCGCCTTCTGTCCCCCGAACCGCCGGGTGCCGAGTTTGCCCTGGTCGTCGCGGCTGAAGATCACGCCCATGTGTTCGAGCTCGATGAGCGCCTGTCCTGCCTCGCTGCACATCACCTCGACCGCGTCCTGGTCGGCCAGGTAGTCGCTTCCCTTGATCGTGTCGAGGGCGTGGTCGGTCCAGTCGTCGCCCCGATCGGTCAACGCGGCGTTGATCCCGCCCTGGGCGGCGTTCGAGTGGCTCCGCACCGGGTAGACCTTCGTGATCACCGCGGCGTTCGAGCCGCGGCGCACCGCCTCCACCGCGGCACGCAGTCCCGCGAGACCCGCGCCGATGATCAGGACTTCGTGCTCAAACATCATTCACCCCATCCGCGGCGAAATGCCGCGTCGGCTTCGACAATCTGATCAGCTGGACGCCCCCCGACCCGCCGGGAGGCGGTCCTTCCAGAGGCATGACGCCATCAGCAGCGTGCCGATGCTCTTGGCGTCCCGGATTGCCCCGGAGGAGATGAGGGCCGGGATCCGCGCGAGGGGGACCTCTTCGACTCCCACGTCCTCGTCGACGTCCTGGTCGAGCCGGCTGGCCGATAGCCCCAGGGCCAGGTATGCGTGCATGTACTCGGTGCACCAGCCGGGGGCGATCCAGAATTCCGACAGCTTGATCAGACGCGCCGCGATGTGGCCGGTCTCTTCCTGCAGTTCGCGCTGCGCCGCGACCTCTGGCGTTTCCCCCGGGTCGATATGACCGGCGGGGGCTTCCAGCAGCTCTTCGCCCGTGGCATGGCGCCATTGCCGGACCATCAGGACCGTCGACCGGTCGGTGACCGGGACGATGACCACCGATCCGGGGTGTTCGACGATTTCGCGTTCGACCGGCGAGTGGTCGGCGATCTGGATAGTGTCGACTCGAAGGCTGAGGATCTTCCCTGCAAACTGCCGCCGGGAAGCCAGCGTCTTGGTCCGCAACATCGTTGGCATCATACGCCCTGCCTGGCCGTCTCGCTCAACGTCCCGATCACGGTCCGGGGCGGGTGGGTTGGCGGCGTCTGCGGCGGCGAGGCAGGGACTCCTGGCGCATTCCCAGGCGTCGCGTCAGCGATGCGTAGAACTCGGTGGTGGGATTCCTGCGAAGGAATCGCGCACGGTGGGGGCTGATGCGCACCGTCACGGTCTGGCCTGGCCGGATTGGACGGTCAATGAAGCCGTCCACGCTCAGGACCCCAGTCTCCGGTCCGTCGAACCTGATGTCGATGGCCGTCTCGTGTGGGAGCAGCAGGCCGCCTTGCAGGCTCATGTGCGCAGCGACGGGCTTGAGCAGGATGCAGTCGATTTCAGGGTCGATGACCGGCCCGCCCAACGCCAGGCTGTAGCCGGTCGATCCCGTAGCGGTGGACATGACCACGGCGTCGGCGCGATAGCTGACCAGGTGCACACCGTTGATGTGAGTACGTATGTTGACGATACGCGGCGTGTTCCCGCGGCCGATGGTGACGTCGTTCAGCGCGTGTTGCGATGCTCCCCGGAAGACTACCGAATCGACCTGCAGCATGGCGCGCTCTTCGACCCGCGCGTTGCCTTCCAGGTACCAGCCGAGCTGGTCGAGCGCATGATCAGCGTCCACCTCGCTCATGAAGCCGACGCGCCCCATGTTGACCCCGAGGACCGGGATCTTCCGAGGCGCGGCGATGTGCATCGCCCGCAGGATCGTGCCGTCGCCGCCGATCGTGATCATCAGGTTGGCGCCGTCGAACCGGCTGCCGTCGACCTCCGCGGCCTCGGCGTCCATCGCCCACCACTCGCCGTCGAGGCCGAAACGCTCGATCAGCGTTCGGGCGAGCTCGCCGGCCTCTGGAATGAGGCCGTGGTAGATGACCCCGATCCTTGCCAGCGCGATTTTTAGCCCCCTGCGACGCCCGGCAGGGTGCGGACGGCTATCTCGGCGACACGCAGCAGGAACCACGGGGCAACGCCGAACGCCACCACGCCCAGCGCCGCCACAGCCGTCACCACGCCGAGCGAGGCATCGACCCCGACCCGTTCCTCCGAGGCCGGCGCATCCATGTACATCGTCCTGATCACCCGGAGGTAGTAGTAGGCCGACACGACGCTGTTGATGACGCCAGCTACGGCCAGCCAGGTCAGCCCGCTGTTGACCGCTGCGTTGAAGATGAAGACCTTGCCCATGAAGCCGACCGTCGGCGGGAGTCCGAGCAGCGATACGAGCCCCACCGAAAGGAGCGCGGCGGTGACCGGCGCACGCTTCGCCATGCCCGCGAACCCGGATATCGAGTCGTCGTTGGTGCGGTTCGTGATGGCAATCACCGCGAAGAATACGGCGAGGTTCGTGAACGCATAGCCGGCAAGGTAGAAGAGGATCCCCTGTGGCCCCGCAACGAAGTTACCGGACGTGCTGCGCGCGGCGACCGCCGCCAGCCCGACGAGGATGAAACCAGCCTGCGATATCGTACTGTAGCCAAGCAGGCGCTTGATGTTGCGCTGCGAGAGCGCCATGAGGTTGCCGAGAGTCATCGTGACGACTGCGAGGATGGCGAAGAGTCCCGACCACTCGATCGCGAGGTCGGGCGCGCCGAATGCTGAGTAGAGGACACGCAGGACGACGGCAAAGCCCGCGGCCTTGCTGGCCACCGAAAGGAAGGCGACGATCGGGGTCGGGCCGCCTTCGTAGACATCGGGCACCCACATCTGGAACGGGGCGGCCGAGAGCTTGAACGCGAAGCCTGAGACCGCGAGGACGACCCCGATCAGGAGGGCGTAGCTGCCGAACGGGACGCCTGCGTCCAGCGCGCCGGCCTGGCGCATCTGGTCGACCCTGGCGAAGATCTCGGCCAGGTGGGTGGTACCCGTGAATCCGTATATGAAGACCAGGCCGTAAAGGAGTACGGCCGAGCTTATTCCGCTCAGGATCAGGAACTTGAGGCCGGCTTCCGCCGACTTGTCCTCACGCAGGAAGGCGAGCACCGCCGCCACCGGCAGCGCGGTGAGCTCGAGAGAAACGTAGATCGTGATGAGCTCCGTGGCGGAGCCCAGGAGGGTCATCCCGGTCGTCGAAAGCAACGTGAGGGCGATGAACTCGCCCCGGTGCTCCTCGAACCGCCTCGAGTAGCGCTCGGCGGACAGGATGACGGCAAGCGCGACGAACGAGAAGAGCAGGACGAAGAAGAGCGCGAAACGGTCGAC
>JACPRT010000164.1 GCA_016189845.1 Chloroflexota bacterium
TACGTGAGGGTGTCGACCGCCCTGCGCCCGCGAGTCGTGGTCCAACGCTTCTTGGGTTTGCCAAAATACAGACCGCCCGTCAGCTCACGAACGATGATCAGGTCGACGCCCTTCAGCTTCTCCGGGCGCAAGGGGCTCGCGTGCGACAGCTGCGGGTAGATCTTGACCGGCCTGACGTTTGCGAAGAGGCCCAGCGACTTCCGCAGCGCGAGGATGCCTTGCTCTGGCCTCACCGTGGCCTTCGGGTCGTCCCACTTCGGCCCGCCCACGGCGCCAAAAAGCACGGCATCGGACTGCAGGACGACGTCGCGCGTGGCATCGGGCAACGCCGTCCCGTGAGCGTCGATTGCGGCGCCCCCTACCGGGCCCGTGCCCCATTCAAAGACATGGCCGAACCGGTGCCGGACCGCGTCCAGCGATTTCATCGCCTCGGCGATGACCTCGGGACCGATACCGTCGCCGCCGAAGACCGCAATCTTGTAGGTCAAGCAGGTTCTCCTCTCCCGCACGGCTACCAGCGGGGCGTTCGGCGTGCCTCGAACGCAGAGATAAGGTCGCCCTTCACCATAGTCCGCCCGATGTCATCGAGTCCCTTGAGCAGCGAATCCTTCCGGAACTGGTCGATCTCGAACTTCTCGCTGAATCCTTCGGCATCCGAAACAGTCTGCGTCTCCAGGTCCACGGTCGCGCGGTAGCCGGCGCGCTTCAGGGCCTTGCCCATGACCGTATTGACGCCTTCCTGGCTCAGCACCACCGGCAGCAGCCCGTTCTGGAAGCAGTTGCTGCGGAAGATGTCGGCGAAGCTTGGTGCGATGATCGCCCGGAAGCCGTATTCCATGAGCGCCCACGGCGCGTGCTCGCGGGACGACCCGGACCCGAAGTTAGGGCCGGCCACCAGGATGGTCGCGCCCTTGTAGCGGGGCTCGTTCAGGACAAATTTCGGGTTCAGCGTCGGGTATTCGAGGTAGCGCCAGTCGAAGAACGCGAACTCCCCAAAACCCGTGCGCTCGACCCGCTTCAGGAACTGCTTGGGGATGATCTGGTCCGTATCGACATTGCCGCGGTCGAGCGGCGCCACGAGCCCAGTAAGTTTCTTGAACGGTTCCATGTTTTATACCCTTCGCTTACCTTTTCGCCGTGCCGCCGCGGCCTCTTCCGCGCTGATCGGCAGGACCTGATTGGGACCGACCAGCGCAAAGCGCGCCTCTTGCCTCGCGTGAATCGCGCGGAACAGGATCAGGCCGACTATTGCCGGCAGCACCATCAGGATGTCCGACCAGACCATGAAATTGGCGGTGTCAACACGCGACTGAATGTCCGCGCTCGCGAGCGCTCTCGTGATGATCGGCGGGCTCAGCAACAGAGATGCGACCACGGTCAGCCACCAGAACGAAACCAGCGGGGACCGCGGCCCTCGCTGCCACGCGGCCGGGTCATCGACCGGCGCCTTCGGGTCGCTGCCGCGCCACATCTCACCGAAGACCTGCATCGGCTGCCAGAGGTTCACGATCGGTATGAAGAGCCACCCTACCGACCAGTTCGGGGTGAACATCTGGCCCTCCGACTTCAAAGTCCGCAGGTTCCTGCTGGCGCGGTGGACGAAGCCGCCGACCAGGAACAGCAGGACGATGAAGGCGAGAAGCTGCCCCACGAACAGGATCGAGCTGGTCGAGTCGGCATTGTTGATGGCGGCCGCGAACTCGATCATGCGGTTGCATTCGGGCGTTGCCGATGCGATCTCCAGGGTGGAATTGCACGCGATGCCGTTGGCCTGGGCGAAATCCACCAGCTCATCGAGCGTCGCCTGGCCGGGCGGCACGGTCGCGAACCCTCGGGCCTGCCAGGTCTCGAGCATGTCGGCCGTGTTCTTGTCGTGCCAGGCGGTAAGCAGGGCGAGGATCACCCACGCGGCCAGCGCTCCCGACAGCCAGGTGAGATTCCTGCGATTTGATTCGTAGCCGTATGGCGCCCTGCGGTCGGCCGCCACCCGACGCGCCAACTGCTCCCGGTCGGACGGGGTTCGGCGAATGCCGAACGGCTCCCTCGGGCGTGGGAGGCGCGGGTCGCGGGCGGGCGGCAGCGTCACTGGTTCGACGCCCACTCGCGGACGTCGACGAAATGCCCGGCAATAGCCGCCGCCGCCGCCATCTGCGGGCTGACCAGGTGCGTACGACCGCCTTTGCCCTGGCGTCCCTCGAAGTTGCGATTGGAGGTCGACGCGCACCGCTCGCCCGGCTTGAGTATGTCCGGGTTCATCCCCAGGCACATCGAACAGCCGGCCTCCCGCCATTCGAACCTGGCGTCCTTGAATACCCGGTCCAGCCCTTCCTTTTCCGCCTGCAGCTTCACCATCGTCGACCCTGGAACGACCATGGCGCGGACCCTCGGGGAGACTTTTCGCCCCTTGACCACGGAAGCGGCAGCGCGCAGGTCTTCGATGCGCGCATTAGTGCATGAGCCGATGAACACGCGATCGAGCCTGATGTCCTGGATCGGCGTGCCGGGCCGCAGGTCCATGTAGTCGAGGGCGCGGGCGGCGTTCTCCCGCTCCGCGGGCGCGTCGAACGAATCGGGGTCGGGCACCGCGCCACTGACCGGCACGACGTGCCCGGGGTTGGTGCCCCAGGTCACATGAGGCTCGATAGCCGGCGCGGCGATTTCCACGAGCGTGTCGTAGGCGGCGCCGTCGTCGGTCGTAAGGGCCGACCACTCCCTGCAGGCTGAATCGAAGTCGCGGGGCACGAAACGCTTCCCGCGCAGGTACGCGAAAGTCTTGTCGTCGGGGGCGATCATCCCGGCACGCCCGCCGCCCTCGATGGTCATATTGCAGACCGTCATGCGCCCTTCCATCGAAAGGGACCGGACTGCTTCGCCCGTGAATTCGATCACGTGGCCGACACCGCCGGCGACGCCGATCCTGCCGATTATGTAAAGGATCAGGTCTTTCGCCGTTACGCCCGGCGGAAGTTCCCCGTTCGTCCTGATCTCCATCGTCTTCGGCTTGCGCTGTACCAGGCACTGGGTGGCCAGGACGTGCTCCACCTCGGAGGTTCCGATACCGAACGCCAGCGCCCCGAACGCCCCGTGGGTGGAGGTGTGGCTGTCACCGCACACGATCGTCATCCCCGGCTGCGTGTAGCCGAGCTCGGGCCCGATGACGTGAACGATCCCCTGGTTGGGGCTCCGGATGCCATATAGCGTGACCCCGAACTCCTTGCAGTTGCGCTCGAGGGCCTCGATCTGCTTCCGCGCAATCTCGTCGGTGATCGGCTTGTTGCGGTCGTCGGTGGGGAGGTTGTGATCGACCGTCGCGATGGTCAACTCCGGCCGCCGCACCTTGCGGCCGGTCATCCTGAGCCCGTCGAACGCCTGCGGGGAAGTCACCTCATGGACGAGATGCAGGTCGATGTAAATGAGCGCGGGTTCGCCCGGGCGCTCGTCCACTACGCGGCGCTCCCAGATCTTTTCGAACATGGTCTTGGGCAAAGGACGGTCTCCTATTTTAGTTGACTACCTGGCTCACCCGTAGCACCTCGGCGCTCACGAAGCGATCGCCGTTGAATGCGAGCCGCACTCCCTCGCAGTACCCGCAGGCCGGGCCCCACGAGGCGTGGTCGGCGTCGAACACGCAGCCGACGGCGGCGGCCTCCACCAGGCCGGCGTGCGTGATCACGAGCCCCGCGGCGCCTGGCGCCAGGTGGAGGGCCATTGACCTTAGCTGGGCCGCCAGAGCGACTGCGAACAGGCCGGTCGCGCCGCCCTTCGCGATCACGCGAGCGAACTCGGCGAATCCGGCCTCCGCGTCGATCTCCGCGTCGACCTCGGCGCCCAGGCGATTGAGCTGCTCGGTCTGCTCATCGACCGCGAAACCCATCGCAACCGCCGTTTCGAGCGTCCGGCTCAGCGTGCCCGTCACGACCCGATTGAACGGGCCAATCGCTGCGCCGGCGTGCCGGGCGAGCAGCACACCCTGCCGTGAGAGGTGCTGCCCGCCCTCGACTCGGATGCTGTGGCGCCTGATCTCGACGTGGCGCAACGACGCCGACCGTGCCGAGAGCCTCGGGAACGCGCTCGTTGGCATGACGAACGGCGACTCGGCCCCGGATGCCGGAGGGCGCGCCGGACTGTCGAAAACGCTTCGCTGACTCACGTGGCCCTGTACTCGCCTACCGGAGCGCGGCCGCGCGCTTCTGGATCTGGAGTTCGTCCTGCTCGCCGATCATCAGCATGCGGTTGATCGCGTTCACGTAGGCCTTGGCGCTGGCCACCACGATATCCGTCGAGCTGCCGCGGCCGGTGTACACCTGGCCATCGCGCTCGATGCGGATCGTGACCTCGCCGATGGCGTCGATGCCCTCGGTGACCGAGTTCACGCTGAACTCGGTGAGAGTGATCGGGAGTTTTACGATCCCATCGATGGCCTTGCAGACGGCATCGACAGGTCCGGTGCCGTTGGCGGTCTTCTCGGTGCCCACGCCGGCGGAATCGACGAGCTTGACCGTGGCGACCGGCTCCTGCTGGTTGCCGCAGACCACGTGCACCGTGTCCAGCCCGTAGGCAAAGGTCACGTCGGTTGCCCGGTGCTGCTCTTCCATCAGCGACACCAGGTCGAGGTCGGTGACCTCTTTCTTCTGGTCGGCCAGGCGCTTGAAGGCCTGGAAGGTCGTGTCGAGCTCCGCTTCCGACAGCAGGTAACCCAACTCCTTGAGCTTGGCCCGCAGTCCGGCACGACCCGACAGCTTGCCCAGCACTATCGCCTCTCCCCGCCACCCGACCCGGTCCGGCTCCATGATTTCGAAGGTCGTGCGCTCCTTCAGGTAGGCGTCCTGGTGGATACCGGAGGAATGCCGGAAGGCGTTCTGGCCGACAATCGCCTTGTTGTACTGGATCGGGAAGCCAAAGATGCTGCTCACGAGGCGGCTGGTCGGCACGATCTCGCGTGTATTGACGCCAGTCCCCGCCTTGAAATGGTCCCGGCGGGTCTCCAGCGCCATGATGACCTCCTCCAGCGAGGCGTTGCCCGCCCGCTCCCCGAGGCCGTTGATGCAGCCCTCTATCTGGCGTGCCCCGCCCTCCACCGCGGCCAGGCTGTTCGCCACCGAGAGGCCGAGGTCGTTGTGGCAGTGCACGCTGACGACCGCCCTGCCGATGTTCGAGACCGAGTCGAAAAGCCCGTGGATGAGGTCTCTGAACTCCGCCGGCGTCGTGTAGCCGACCGTGTCCGGGA
>JACPRT010000165.1 GCA_016189845.1 Chloroflexota bacterium
GAGTATATGACGCTGCGGGCGCGGCCACGTCCGCCGGTCCGCCGGGCGGTCGGGCGCCCGGGCGCGGCTTCACCCCTGACCGCTTCCCGGTCTGCGGCGCCCGGGTCGACCGTAGCGCCCGCCTCTGGCACCGGGCCGGCGTACACGTTGGGTCGTGCCTCGCGCTTCCTGGAGCGCTTCTGGAAATTGAACGCGACTCGACGGGGGTTCCTGGGCATGACCAGCCTTGGGTGAGACTCTCTCTGGTGGGGTGGTTACTTGAGGCCGCGTTCGCTCATCGAACGGGCCATCTCGACGATTATCTGGGCGGCGTATTCGACGCCAACCTCCGACGTATTCCACATCACATGATACAAGAAGGGGTCGATCGGGGACGTGTTGTAGGCGTCCTGAAAATACTTGTGCTGCGCCTTGTCCGACTGCTCCACGAAGGTCCTGGCATGGTCGAGGTCCAGGTGCTCGCGGAGCATGATCCGCCTGACCCGGTCGTCGAAGTTGGCGACCAGACCTACGCGCAGTACTCCGGGCTTGTCGCGCAGGATGGCGCCGCCACCCCGGCTCAGTATGACGACGTTGCCCACCTCGGCGAGATCGCGGATCACCTCGGCCGTCGTATGGACAAACTCCTTCTCGCCCAGCTGGTGCGCGGAGGTGACGACCGGATCTTCGATCTCACGGTACGGACGGGACAGCAGCACCTCGACTCCGGGACCAAAGTAGGGGTCGCCGCCCGTGCCGGCGACCGCCGAACGTTCGAGCATGCGCTGAATCAGCCTTGCGACCCGGTCGACCACTGTCGGCGCCCGCCGTTCGGTCTCGACCAGCGCCTCGACCGTCGAACCGACCCGCTTCGCGATCTGCGCCAGTAGCAGGCGGTCAACGTAGTCGAGTCCCAGCTCCTTGGCGACGACGCGGCCGATGTCGGGTGCGCCGCTGCCCGTTCGACCCTCGATAGTGATGACGGTCATTGAGGCGACTCCAAGCCCGACTCCAAAAGCCTGATCGCAATCAGCGGGCCCGCGGGTGGGCCTTGTCGAACTCCTGCCGCACGTGCTCGTTGGTCAGGTGCGTGTAGATCTGGGTGGTCGCAATGCTCGCATGTCCCAGCATTTCCTGCACCTGCCGCAGGTTGGCGCCGCCCTGGAGCAGATGCGTGGCGAAGCTGTGCCGCAGCGTGTGCGGCGTCAGGTGCACCTCCAGCCCGGCACGAGCGGCGCCGGACCGCAGGCGCAGCCAGAACGCCTGGCGGGTCATCCGCCCGCCTCGCCTGTTGAGGAACAGCGCGTCGCCGCTCTTGCCGTTGGCAAGCTTCGGGCGTGCCCGGCTCTGGTACACCGCCACGGCGGCGACCGCCTTATCGTGCAGGGGGACCAGGCGTTCCTTCCCCCCCTTGCCAAACGCACGTACCGTCGCGCTCTCCAGGTCGACGTCTCCGACTCCCAGCCCAACGAGCTCGCTCACGCGAAGGCCGGCTGCATACAGCAGTTCGAGCATGGCGATGTCCCGGAGTCCCTCAACCGAGCGGTCCGAGGCCATCGCCGCGAGTAGCTGTTCGACCTGCATGACGCTGAGGGCCCTGGGAAGCGGCCGGCCGGCACGAGGCGCCCGCAGCCTGTCGGCCGGGTTGGCGTCGACGACCCCTTCGTCTCTCAGGAACTTGAACAGCGACTTCACCGACGCGATCTTGCGCGCACGCGTGGCCGGCGAGTACCCGCGAGCGTCCATGTCTTCCACGTAGCGGGTCAGGTGCTCGGTTGCGACGTCGCGCCATTGACGGGCTGCGGGCGACGAGCCGGAACCGAGGAATTCGATTAACTGGGTTAGGTCGCTGGCATAGGCGGCGATGGTGTGGGGCGACGCTCCCTTTTCGACCGTCAGATAGTTCAGGAAGTTGTCGAGTTCGTCGTCCATCACGCCGTGCCAGGCTCATTCCGCCGAAAAGCCGCGGGATTGTAACACGCAGTTACCTTCGAACCTGACGCAAGTTTGCGTGACCTGCGGGGTACAATCGGACGCCTGTGATCAACATACCGTTCGATCCCAACATCATTTCGACCGGCAGCTTCACCCTGAGCTGGCATGGCCTGCTCAGCTTCGTGGCAGTCGCAGTGGCGGTCTTCCTGGTCGCCCGATGGGCGAAACGGGACGGCCTCGACCCCGACATCGTCTACAACACGGCGGTCTGGGCGATCGCCGGCGGGATCATCGGCGCCCGCATCGTCCACGTCGCCGACAACTGGCACATCTACCGCCAGGACCTGACCCAGATCTTCGCTATCTGGGAGGGGGGGATCGGACTCTGGGGAGCGCTCCTCGGCGGCGCCCTGGCCGGAATCGCCTACGCCTTGTTCTCAAAGTACCCGGTCCGCAAGCTCCTGGATCTGACCGCGCCGGCCTTGCTAGTTGCGCAATCCATCGGCCGCATCGGGGATATCATCAACGGCGAGCACTGGTCGAAGGCGACCAGCATGCCCTGGGGTTGGTACTTCACCGACCCCGACAGCCCGGCCAGGATCGGCGCGCAGCGCTACTACGGAAACCCCGAGCAACCGGTCCACCCCGCGGTCGTCTACGAGATGATCTGGAACGGGCTGGTATTCGCGGTGTTGTGGAAGCTGAGGGGCCGCCTCAAGCCTGAAGGCAGCCTCTACATGGTCTACCTGGCGCTCTACGCCCTGGGCAGGTTCATGATCCAGTTCATCCGGCTGGACCCGCCCAAGCTGTTCGGCCTCCAGGAGGCCCACATGATCGCGATACTGGTCATGGCTGTGACGGTGCCGTTCATCGTCTGGAAGACGCGTTTCAAGTCCCCCGAAGAGGCAAAGCCGGGCGAGCCGAAGTCCGGCGAACCGAAGCCACGGGAGGGCCGGATCGACCGGCGGGAAAGGCGCGCACGAGATCGGGAGCGTGCGAAGGCTTCTTGACGCGTGAGCGTCCCGTTCACGCGGAGTGAAATCCGAAAACGATATCCGATTTGCCGTCGTTTGCGTTCAGTCGGTGATATCAGAAACGGGCATCGCGAATCTGGTATCACTATTCGTCCCAAATAGATACGGACCGTGATATCGAAATTCCAGGGTGCAGAAAATGGACTACGGCCGCCCCGGTCATCGGCGGTCGGCCGAACCGGTCACCGGCCTTCGGTCGGTGCGACTGAAGGGCGGATCGCCTTCAGCTCCAGCTCGTTGCGGGACCGCCCATTCCAGTGGTCGGACCGAAGGCCGTAGATAGCGTCCACCAGCCCGGATCCCAGGTTGGCGGCGCCCAGGCCGAACCCAATCGCGTCGAACCGCCTCGCGCCGCCGTCGACCGACAGCCGCAGATGGTCTCCGCCGGAGCCAAGAGTACGGACCTGCATCGGCATCAGGCCGCGAGTGAAAAACAGCGGCGCCGGGTTGCCCTCGCCGAACGGGGCCATCATCTGAACGAACGTCCAGACTCCTGCGCCGAGATCGCCCAGAGCGACCTCGGCATCGGCGGTGACATACGGCGTCGCCACGTGACCTGCCCCCACGGAGGCCAGCTTCGTAATCCCGCTGAGGATGGCGTCCAGGTGTTTCTCGTCGCAGGTGAACCCGGCTGCGCGAGCGTGGCCTCCGAAGCGATGCAGCATCGACGCATGGGCGGCGACGGCGGCATGGATGTCGAACGAGGGCGTGCTCCGAGCGCTGGCGCGGGCGATGCCGCCTTCCACGTGGACGGCCACCGAGGGCCGTCCGAACTCGGAACAAAGCCGCCCCGCAAGCGGTCCAAGCAAGCCCGGAGTGAGCTCGGATGAGACGACCGCCACCAGCGGCGGGAGCTCGGTGAGCCGGCCGACCTGGGACTCGGCGATGGCCCATGCGCCGCGGGACAGCCGTTGCCTTTCGGTGTTCAGCGACTCGATCTCGGCTGCGATCGTCTCGGCTTCGGCCTGGTCCTGGGTTGTCAGCAGCCGCAGACTCAGCAAGGGGCTGCCGAGCCGGCCCGGCGCGTTGAGCCGTGGGCCGACATGGAACGCGACCATCTCGGTGTCGACCGGCCCCCGGGCGCCCCGATTTCCGTTGCGTGCCGTCGCCATGAGCGACCGCAGCCCGGGATGCGTCGTCTGTTCGAGTTCTTTCAGCCCCGCCGCAGTGATCGCCCGGTTATCGCCGGTGAGCGGCGCGACGTCGGCTATGGTGCCAAGCGCGGCCAGCGCGACCAGCCGCCGTGGGGTGTTGCGCTCGAACGCGCGACCAAGCGCCTGCGCGAGCCGGAAGGCGACGCCCGAGCCGCTAAGGGTCGCGGAGTCCGATGGCGTCCCAGGCTGGTTCGGGTTGACGACCGCCCAGGCGGCGGACGGCCTGCATTCGAACAAGTGATGGTCGGTCACCACGGTGTCGATCCCTAGCGAAGCCGCGTAGGAGATTTCCGCGGGCGCGGTCGATCCCGTGTCGGCGGTCACGACGACCGTCACGCCCGCCGCCCGGAAAGAGTCGATCGTGCCCATGGTGAGCCCGTGGCCGTCGGCCGCACGGTCGGGGATGTGCACTTCGACCCGGGCGTCCAGGCCTCTCAGCGTGTCCACCAGGATCGCGGCGCCGGTGAGCCCGTCGACATCGAAATCGCCAAGCACGCCGATCCGCTCGCCCCGCTTGACGGCCCCGGCTATGCGCTCCACGGCGGTCGGCATGTCGGGCAGGCCGAACGGGTCCGACAGGTTGTCCAGGCTGGGCGACAGGAAACGTTTTGCAGCCCGCTCGTCCCGTATGCCACGGGTATGAAGAAGGATGGCGCCCAGCCGCCCGGCCGTCCCGGCGTGATTTTCGAGCACCGGGTTCAAGGCTTCTGGCGCGGTCCGCACACGCCAGCGGCGAGCTTCCATCAGATCGGGTACCGCCTTCAGCGTGTCAGCCTTCGATTTCCTTGAAGATCAGGCAGGTGTTGTGCCCGCCGAATCCCATCGAGTTGGACATCGCGGTGCGAACGCGCCCGGTCCGCGCCTTGTTCGGGACGTAGTCGAGATCGCACTCCGGGTCGGGATGCTCCAGGTTGATGGTCGGTGGGATCGCCGAACGCTCGATCGCCATCACTGAAACCGCCGCTTCGACGCCCCCGGCCGCGCCCAGCAGATGCCCGGTCATCGACTTGGTCGAGGAGATGGGCACTTTTGGCGCGTGTTCCCCAAAAGCCGCCTTCATCGCAGCGGTCTCGAGCTTGTCGTTGAGCGGAGTCGACGTCCCGTGGGCGTTGACGTAGTCGATGTCCTGTGGCGTCAGGCGCGCCTGCTCCAATGCCAGCCGCATCGCGTGCGCCGCGCCCGTTCCCCCGGGCGCCGGCTGCGTGACGTGATGGGCGTCGCTGGTCGCAGCGTAGCCGACCAGTTCGGCGATCGGCCAGGCCCCGCGGGCGTCGGCGTGTTCGAGCGACTCGATCAACAGCACCCCCGAACCCTCTCCGAGGACGAATCCATCGCGCTTCGCGTCGAACGGTCGCGATGCCTTCTTCGGGTCGTCGTTGAGCTTCGACAGGGCCATACATGAGTTGAAGCCGGCGACCGCGATCGGGCATATCGCCGCCTCCGTGCCTCCCGCGAACGCGACGTCGACGGTGCCACGCCGGATCATCTCGAACGCCTCGCCGATCGCATCCGCGCCGGTCGCACATGCCGAAACCGGCGAGAAGTTTGGCCCCTTCGCGCCGATCATCATCGAGACGTTGCCCGCCGCCAGGTCGGTAAGCATCATGGGAATCAGAAACGGGCTGACCCGGTTGGGGCCTTTCTGCTTGAGCACGTCGTACTGCTCTGAGAGCGTCATGATCCCGCCCACGCCGCTGCCGATCAGAACGGCCACCCGCGCCGGGTCGGTCTTAGCCATGTCCAGCCCTGCCTGGGCCTTGGCCTGCAGCGACGCCGCGCAGGCAAGCTGCGCGAAGCGGTCCATGCGCGTCGCCCTCTTCCGGTCCATGTAAAGCGTCGGCTCGAACCCGCGGACCTCGCCGGCGATCCGGACCTCAAAACCCTCGGCGTCGAAGAGCGATATGTGGTCGATCCCGGAACGGCCTTCCAGCATGGCCTGCCAGGTGGCGTCGCGGTCCAGGCCGACCGGACAGATGACGCCCATGCCGGTCACGACCACGCGTATTGACATCCGGGAACCTCCCGCGGACCCAGGAAAAGGAAAAATCGCGCTGGGCCTCCGACGCACCCAGCAGCGTCGACCTCAGACACCGGGTCGGGCACCCGGCCGGTGCGACCATACACCTGCCGGGGCGGAAGCACACAACCGGCGGATTATATCAATCGATAGAATCAAGCCATGGCCCCGAATTCGAAGGGCGCGGCCCCTACCGTAGCGATCGAGACGCATGGCTGCAAGCTCAACATGGCAGACAGCCAGCGTCTGGCCCGCGAGTTTCTGCACGCCGGGTTCGCGGTCGACGGCACGGACGAGCCGGACGTCTATGTGCTCAACAGCTGCACCGTCACCCACGTAGCCGACCGCAAGGCCCGCCGGGCCCTGTCGGCCGCGCGGAGATCGCATCCCGCTGCGCTGGTGGTCGCCTCGGGCTGCTTTGCCGAAAGATCGCCCGCGGCGGTGGAAGCACTCGAGGCGGTCGACCTGGTGGTGACCAACCGGGACAAGGCGCACCTGGTCCAGATGGTCGCCGCCCGACTGGGCATTCAGCTCGGTCAGCCCCCGCAGTTTCCCCGTTCTCCCGAATCACCAGGACGAAGGCTCCTCGGGCGCACGCGCGCGTTCATCAAGATCCAGGAAGGCTGCGATCAGGTCTGCGCCTACTGCATCGTCCCGAGGGTCCGCGGCCGTGAGCGTAGCGTGCCGGTCGAAGACCTGGTCGAGCAGGTGCGGACGGCGGCAGGCGAAGGGGTGAAGGAGGTCGTACTTACGGGCACCCAGCTGGGTACGTACGGATTCGAGACCCTCTCATGCGGTCTGCCAGATCTTCTGAAAAGGCTGCTGAACGAGACGGACGTGCCCAGGATCCGGGTTTCGTCCCTTCAGCCGCCGGAAATGACCGGCGAACTCCTTGAACTCTGGTCCGGCGTGGGCCGTGGCAGGCTGTGCCCCCATTTCCACATGCCGCTGCAGAGCGGCAGCGACGCGATCCTTGCCCGGATGCGCCGCAGGTACACGGCGCGGCAGTACCTGGAGGCTGTCGAGCGGGCCAAGCTCGCCGCCCCGGACGCGGCGATCACCACGGACGCCATCGCTGGTTTTCCCGGCGAGACTGACGCAGATTTCGAGACGACCGCCGATGTCATGCGCCTGGCGGGGCTGGCAGGGGCGCACGTATTCCCATTCAGCGCGCGCCCGGGCACGAGCGCGGCGCGCTTTCCCGGCCAGGTGCCTGTCGACGTGAGGATCGAACGTGCGGCCGGACTCCGGCGTGTCGCTGAGGCCGGCGCCGCCGAGTTCCGGAGCAGGCTGGCAGGGCATACCCGGCCGGTCCTCTGGGAATCGTCTATGCCGTTATCGGGGATGACCGATAACTACGTGAGGGTCGAGATGGTCGAAGGTGCCGCCGGACTGGAGCCTGCGGACCGCGTTCCCGTGGGCCGTAGCCGGATGAACCGTATCGAGGAAGTCCTGCTGGTCGGCGTGGCGGGCGATCACATGCTGGCCCGGCGACCATAAAACTGGATGAAGCCGCTGTTCAGACAACCACCGGGCGGAGATGGGTCTTGCCGCCCAGCCGTTCCAGGTAGCCGGCCCGCTGCTCGTACCCGTGCGCGAAGACCATGAGCCAGCCCTCTCGCTCAATACGGTTCAGCAGCTCCCGCTTTTCTTCGAGAGTCTCGTCCGGACGCCGGTCGTACGCCGTGATGTACGGCAGCACGATGTGGTTGGGGGTCGGTACGAGGTCGCCCATGAACGCGATGCGCTCGCCGCCGGTGTTGACGAATACGACCTGGTGGCCCGTGCAGTGGCCGTTGGTGATCTTGGTGAAGACGCCGGGCACGATCGACGCGTCGCCGTCCAGATAGTCGAGCTGCCCGGACTGCTCCAGGGTTTCGAGCGCCGTGCTGGCGAGTCCGAAGAAGGGGAGGGCCCGCTCGTTAGGGTGGGTCGCCTCGTTCCAGCTGGTCCGCTGTACCAGGTATTTCGCATTCGGGAAGGTCGGCACGATCTCGCCCTCCCGGTCGAGCCTGACAGCCCCGCCAACGTGGTCGAAATGGAGGTGCGAGAGCAGGACGACGTCGATATCGCGTGTCGTGAGGTTGGATGCGCGCAGGTTCCGGTGCAGCTTCGACGAGCTGAGGCCGAAAATCTCCCGGGTTATCTCAGGTTCCCTGGTCCCCATGCCTGCGTCGACGAGGATGTTGCAGTTGGGGGTCTGGACCAGGAGGCAGTTGAGCCCGAGGCGGACTCTGTTGCGACGGTCGGGCTTTGCCTGCTGCTCCCAGATGACCCGCGGCACCTGACCGAAGACCGATCCACCGTCCATCAGATACGAACCGTCGCTGAGAACCCGGACTGCGATCGAGTCGGCCTTCATGTAGCCCCCCTGGCATCTGAAGCAACCTGCAGCTGAACGGTGCGACCGGACAATCGCCCCTGGCATGTTGCGTTGATGTGGGGAAGTTACCCGCGTGCGAGGCTGCTGTCAATCAGTACTTTCGTACTCACACGGGAATGATCCTAGACAAGTCCAGAAAGTTTCCATAGCACGTTGGCAGACCAGATAGCGCTGCAAAGCTGACGCCTCCCGGAGAATTCGCTGGCCTCGTCGGGTTTCCGCACCACCGTCTACAATCTGGCGTCAGCGACGGTCGGGTACATCGGGTGGGTGGAAGCCCCCATCCGCGAGGCAGGTGAAACTTGAAGATCGAAGCGGCCACCGGGGACCTTTCGAAGCAAGCTGTTGACGCCGCAGTGGTGAACATCTTCTCAGGCGCCAAGCGTCCGGGAGGCGCCACGGGCGCGGTCGATCGCGCGATCGGCGGTGTCATTACCGACCTCATCGGACGCGGCGAGGTCCGCGGCGAGAAGGGCGAGATCACCGTCGTCCACACGGTCGGCAAGGCATACCAGGGATTTGAGCCGGCCCGGGTGATCGTAGCTGGCCTGGGGAAGCAGTCGGAGTTCGATCTCGACGCAGTCCGATCGGTCAGCGCGAATGTCGCACGCCTGCTGCGGACGATTGGAGCAAGGACCGCGGCAACGGTCGTGCACGGGGCCGGCGTTGGAGGAATTGAACCCGAGACCGCAGCCGAAGCACTGGCGGAAGGCGCGTTGCTCGGGCATTACCTCTTCGACAAATACAAGTCGAAGAAGGACCGCGACGACCGCGGCCTCGAGACACTGCGGATCGTTGAGCTCGACCGCAGCAAGTCATCTGCGTTCCAGCGAGGGATCGAACGGGCCGAAACCCTCTCGTCCGCAGCTTCGCTGGCACGCGACCTCGTCAATGAGCCGGCGAACGTGATGACGCCAACGAAGCTTGCAGAGGCGGCCCAAACGGCGGCCCGTGGGATCGCAGGGCTTACGTGTGAAATCCTCGACCGCGGCTATGCCGAAAAGCAGGGCATGCGTGCGTACCTGGGCGTCGCGCAGGGGAGCGTCGAGCCGCCCCGGATCATAGTCATGCGGTACCGCGGAGATGCCCGCCGCCCGAAGAACAACATCTGGATCGTAGGCAAAGGGATCACCTTCGACTCCGGCGGCCTTTCCCTGAAGCCGAGCGATGGCATGACCCAGATGAAAGGGGACATGGCGGGCGGCGCGGCCGTGATTTCGGCGATCACGGCGATCGCCACGCTGAAGCCGAAGATGAACGTCACCGCGCTGGTCCTGGCCACCGAGAACATGCCTTCGGGCTCCGCACAGCGAGTCGGCGACGTCGTTCGCGCCATGAGCGGCAAGTACATCGAGATAGCAAATACCGACGCGGAAGGACGGCTGACGCTCGCTGACGCGCTCACATATGCGAAGCAAGAGGGCGCGCAGAGAATAGTCGACGTGGCGACTCTCACGGGCGCGGCGGTCGTAGCGCTTGGCCATGGCAACACGGCTGCGTTCAGCAACAACGACGAGCTGGTGGAACGCGTCATCGCGGCCGGCAAACAGCGGGGAGAGCCGATCTGGCGGCTCCCGCTGGACTCGATTGCCAAAAAACAGAACGAGTCAAAGATCGCGGACATCAAGAACACGGGGGGTCGGGCGGCCGGCTCGATAACAGGCGCCCATTTCATCGGAGAGTTCGCGGGCGACACCCCGTGGGTCCACCTCGACATCGCCGGCACATTCCTGGCTGACTCGACCACAGGGTGGACACCCGAGGGCGCCACGGGCGTCATGGTCCGAACGCTGACCCAGCTGGCCCTCGATCTCGGTGCCCGCCGTTGATCTCGGGAGCTGAACTCGTTCCTCTATCATTCCGCCCGGAGGGACCAGATGCCTGAACGATCGATGAAGCCCGTGAACGTGCCTCAGAGTGTGCTCAACCGATTCAAACAGCTCCCGATCGCGACGATCTGGGGCGATTTGCGCCGGGAGGGAATCGAAACCAACTACATGGAAGGCGTCCGCACGTTCACGCCGGGCCAGCGACTCGCCGCGCGCGCTCGGACGCTACGCTTCCTGCCGCCGCGTCCCGACATCGACAAGGAGACGCGCGCAGGGGAGAAGTCGCCCGAGTATCGCGCGATGGCGCGTTGCGGTCCGGGCGACGTCCTGGTCGCCGACATCATGGGCCGGCCGCTGGCGGCGATCGGCGGCGACGTGAAGTTGCTACAGCTTGCGATGAACAGGGCGGATGGCCTGGTGACCGATGGCGCCATCCGAGACCTCGACGTGATCGTCCACGAGAAATACAACCTGATCGTCTACGCGCAGGGGCGCACCCCCTACGGCGGCCGGCCCTGGGCCGACCCGGCCGAGGAGAACGTCGACATCCAGTGCGGCGGGGTGCTGGTGCGCCCCGGCGACGTCATCGTCGGCGACGACGATGGGGTCGTCGTGGTGCCGTCGTGGATCGCCGCGGAGATCTGCGCCAGGGTCGAGGAGCACGAGGCGGTCGAGGCGTACATCAAGACGAAGATAAAGGCCGAGAAGGTGACGCCGGGCAAGTACTACCCGCCGTCGCCCGAGACCTATGCGGAATACCGTCGCCTCAAATCCGGCGATGGCCGCAGGCCGACCGGGCGCAAGGCGCCGGCCCGCACGGCAGGGAGCAAGCCCGCCCGGAAGTAGCTCCCGTTCACCGGCGAACCGGCGTAGCCCTACCCGGCCGCAGCCGTGCCGGCACCAGCTCGATGACGTTGCCACGGGAGAGGAAGGCACGGTTGAGACGCCACCTGAACGGATCCCGAGAGTCCGAAATGCGGAGGGAATATGCTACGCTTCATAGTCGCGTGGTGGGCGTAGCGTAGTGGTTATCGCGTCAGGTTGTGGCCCTGAAGACCGCGGGTTCGAATCCCGCCGCTCACCCCACTATTTCTCAGCCGCTCATGCGACTCCCGCCCTTCGTCCGTTACGCGCCTCGTCGGACCGTGCCACCGGTCAGTCGCACTCGGTGCGCCCGTAGCTCAGCGGATAGAGCACTGGTCTTCGGAACCAGGGGTCGCGAGTTCGAATCTCGCCGGGCGCGCCACCTAACCCCGCTGGCCTACTTCACGCCGGCCTTTGCACGGTTCTTCGCCACCCAACCGTCAACCAGCTTGACGGTGCGGTCGACCACGTCCGATCGCATGCCCTTGGA
>JACPRT010000166.1 GCA_016189845.1 Chloroflexota bacterium
TCATCAGTCCGAACATGGCGAATGCCCCCGCCATGATCGACCACTCCACCCAGGTGGGCACATACCACGAGGGCTCGTAAGGCATCAGTGGCACCCGCAGGCCTGCCACCACGATGATCCATCGCTCGACCCACATCCCTGCAAGTGCGAGGGCTGCGGCTACCATGACGCCACGGAACGTCCGGGTCGGGGGGTACAGGATGATGAGCCCCGGCAGAACCAGGCCGCCAATCGCGTAGAACCAGAAGGCCGGGGCGAACTCGCCGGCGAAGACCTGCTGAAAATGGAACGACGACTCACCGGCCATCTTGTAGCCGGTAACGACGTACTCCTGGATGTTGAAGTACATCATGATCAGGGTGAACCCCGCGAGCATGTAGCCCAGGTTGATGAAGTGCTTGTCGGTGATGTAGGCGCCCAGGCGAAACGCCTTTCGCATGAGAGCCATGAGCAGGATGATCGCGGCAATGCCGGAGTAGATGGCGCCTGCGACGAAGTACGGCCCGAAGACGGTGCTGTTCCACGCATCGCGAAGGGTCGAGGCGAAGATCCAGGAGACGACCGTGTGCACCGAGACCGCCACCGGGATGATGAGCACCATCATGCTGGCCATGGCGATGCTCAGATACTTCTTCTGCCGAGATGTGTCTCGCCATCCTGCGGCGGCGATGCGGTAGAAGCTGCGCTTCCACGCCGGCGCCTCGTCGCTGCCCAGGCGGTCGCGGATCAGGGCCAGGTCGGGAATCAAGGGCAGATACAGGTAGATGATGCTGCCCGTAAGGTACGTCGTGATCGCCAGGACGTCCCAGATGAGGGGCGACTGCCAGCGGCCGAACAGGACCAGGTTGAAGACGCGGTCGGGGCGTCCCATGTCGATGATGGGCATCAGCGCGCCAACCGAGAGGGCGACGACCGTGATGAACTCGGCCATCCGGGTTACCGGCGTCCGCCATTGCGCCTTCACTACGCGCAGGATTGCGGAGATCAGCGTGCCAGCGTGGCTGATCCCGATAAAGAAGACGAAAAGCGTGATGTAGAGACCCCAGGAAATGCGGTCGCGCATGCCGGTAACGACGAGGCCGTGGCGCAGCTGCGTCAGGTACGCGAAGAGACCCCATGACACAATCAGGACCAGCGTGCCCACGAGGACGTAATAGGCCCTGCCCGTGCGGATGAGCGGACTCAGCACGGTGCGTTCGAGGTTTTCCAGCCGGTTATTCATCGCGTCCACGTCCGCGCTCCCTGGGTTTTTTCCTGCCAGGGCCAGCGCGTGGCCTTGCGTCCCGGGAGATCGGGATCCCTGCCCAGCGCCTGGCCGTGCCCGGGTATGTAGTGGACGCGTGGCTTTGTGCCCAGTTCCGCCTTCAGCTCGTATGCCTGAGCCTCCTTGAGGAAGCGTGACAACTTCACCAGTTCCTGCCCGTTGGTGGCGATGTCTTCCTCGAGATCGCCATAGTAGATGGCGTTAGAAGGGCAGCCCTGGGCGCAATAGGGAAGCTTGCCCGCCCGGGCCATGTCCGGGCAGAAGTCGCACTTCATCACGGTCCCTCTCCTGGCAGGGACCTGGTGTTCCGGGTCATAGTCGGCCAGGAGACTCTCCGGGGGAACGGGAGGGTCGCCCCAGTTGAAGAACCGGCGGTCATAGGGACAGGCGGCCATGCACATCCGGCACCCGATGCAGCGGTCCTGGTCGATCAGCACGACTCCCTCCGGGGTCGTGAAGGTAGCGGCCACCGGGCAGACGTTTACGCATGGAGCGTTCTGGCATTGCATGCAGGGCGTAGGGACGAACTGGGTGCCGTTGTCGGGCAGTTCGTGCTCGTAGACCTGGACCCACTCCATGGGCTCGGGAGCGTAGTGGCCCTGGATACAGGCAGCGGTGCACTGGGGAGGCAGGCCGATCGACTGGCAGCCATCACACCGCCTCAAGTCAATTACCATGGCCCACTTGCGAACGCGGGGGTTCGGCCTGGCTGCGCCCTTGGCCTTGGGATCAGGGGGCGCGGCGTTGACTTTGCCCAGGAGCGACGGCACGAACGGGGTGATGACTGCGGCGGCGCCTGCGGCCCCCATTAGCTTGAGCAGCCGGCGCCGGCTCAACTGCCATTTGCGATAGTTCTCGTCCCGGGTGGCGGTCTGTCTTTCGCCGTCGTTCATGGGGTCGCGCCGCAGAGTCGGTCCGGCCGGGCCAGCGGTCCGGAGGACATTCCGGCCACCACCGCGAGAAGCCCGTTGGAGAGCGCTTCGCCCTTCTCGAGACAGGCAACCGCCCCGAGCCTGGAAGCGCTGTCGCTAACCTCCGGCAGCAGATCGGAACTGACCATCACCACGTTGGTCTGCGGTAATTCACTCTTCACGCGACGCAGCGTGTCGATCCCGCCCATGATCGGCATGTGAACATCCAGCACGATGAGGTCCGGACGAAGTGCTCGCGCCAGCTCCACTGCCTCGAGACCGTTCCAGGTCTGTCCGACTATCTCGCAGGCATCCACAGTTCGCAGCACGTCGCAGATAGCCTTCCGCATGCGCACCGAGTCATCCACAACCAGGATGCGTATGAGCGTCATTTGGCATCGTTCCGTTCTTCGACGGACGTCCAGGCAACAACGCCACACCAAGACTGCGCCAGCGA
>JACPRT010000167.1 GCA_016189845.1 Chloroflexota bacterium
GCGGCCTACGCCTTGCCGGCATCCGACGGCTCCTTCAGGGCATCGGCGAGGACTTCCACGAGGTGCCGCGCTTTCCGCCCGGTCCCGAACTGCGTCTGCTCCCGGCACGAGACCCCGGTGACCGCGATCTGGGTTTCTGGCGACGCCGCCCGAACGAACGGGAAGAAGCGGTCCTCGCCGACCCCGAGCGACACCCCTACGTGCTCCTTCTCGTACCCGAACGAACCCGCCATGCCACAGCACCCCGCGTTGATCTCGCTCACACGGTACCCCGGCGGCAGCCGTAGCGCCTTCAGCGACGCCACCGTGCCCGTCAGGGCCCGCTGGTGGCAGTGGCCCAGGAACGCCACGTCGCGCTTCAGGTCGTTCTTGAACTCGATCTGCCCGCCCCCGTCTCCTGCGGTCTTTGCGATCAGCTCCTCGATCATCGTCGTGCCGGCTGCGACCGCCCTCGAGCGGTCGTCGTCGAGCAAGTCGGCGTACTCGTCCTTGATGGCCATCACGCAGCTCGACTCGCAGCCCACGACCGGCACGCCGCGCTCGACGTACGGGTAGAGCAGATCGACGTTGTGGCGGGCGTTGGCCGCTGCCTTATCGAGCAGCCCCTTCGACACCATCGGGCGACCGCAACACCTGCGATCCCGCAGTACCACCACATCGTAGCCCAGCGCCTCGAGGAGGCGAGTGGCGGCTATCCCGATCGAAGGGTAGTTGAAGTTCATGAACGTGTCGTGGAAAAGCACGACCTCCCCGCGCGACCCCCGGGCGGTGGGCACGTGGCCGTCCCACCACCGCTGGAAAGTGCGCCGGACGACCGGAGGCATCGGGCGGTGGTAGTCGAAACCGACGAACGCGTCGAGGAGCATGCGCACCGGGACCGACCGGTTGACCAGGTTGGCGACGGGGGCGATGGGCGAAGTCAATGCGTTCAGCCGGTGGATGCCGGCTACCATGCGAGAACGTAGCGGGAGGCGATGCGACCGGTAGTAGCCGTCGAGAAACTCGTACTTGATCTTCGCCATGTCCACGCCCGACGGGCACTCGGACTTGCACGACTTGCATTCCAGGCACAGATCGAGGACCTGGAACATGCGTGTTGAATGCAGCTCGTCGAGGGGAAGGGCGCCGGACAGGGCGGCCCGCAGAGCGTTCGCACGCCCCCGTGTGGAGTGTTCCTCTTCGCGCGTGGCCATGAACGAGGGGCACATCGCTCCTGCATTGAACTTACGGCACGCCCCGACGCCGTTGCACATCTCGACCGCGCCGGCAAAGCCGCCTTCCTTGCGAAAGCTCAGCCGGGTCTGCAGCGGCTGGGTGCGGTAGCGGTCGTCGTATCTCAGGTTCGAGAGAAGGTGGGGCGTGTCGAAGACCTTGCCAGGGTTCATGATCCCTGCGGGATCGAACGCCGCCTTCACGTCCCGGAACGCCTGTGTGAGTTTTGGGCCGAACATCTTCTCGGTCCAGTAGCCACGCACGATGCCGTCGCCGTGCTCCGCGGTCATCGCGCCGCCGAACTCGAGCACGAGGTCCGCGACGTCGCCAGCTATCGCCTGGAGCTTCTCCATGCCGTCGCGTGTCTTGATGTCGATGACAGGCCTGATGTGAAGGCAGCCCACGCTCGCGTGCCCGTAGTAGCCGGCCTCGTTCCCGTGCTTCTTCATGATCTCGTCGAAGCGGCGCACGTACTCGGGCAGCTTCTCCGGCGCGACCGCGGTGTCCTCGACGAATGGCAGCGGCTTTGCCGGGCCCGGCACGTTCATCATCAGGCCCAGCCCGGCCTGGCGCATGTTCCAGACCTGGCGCTGGCCCGCGGGCGACAGCAACCGCGTCGTCGCGTACCCCAGGCGCTGCCGCCTCAGCCTGTTCTCGAGCCGGTCGAGGGCGGCGACGACCTCGGCTTCGGTTTCGCCTGAGAACTCGACAACCAGGATGTCCTGAGGCTCTCCCTGCAGGAAGCCGAGGTTGCGTGCGAAACCTAGCGAGCGCCGGGCCTCCTTGATGATCATCGAGCCGATGTGCTCGACCGCCGTCGGCTTCTCCTCTAGCGTGGCGACAGTCGCCTCCATGGCCTCGATGATGCCGTTGAAATGAACGACTGCCAGACCCTTCGTCTTCGGTATGCGTTCGAGATGCAACTTTGGCGAGGTGACCGCGGCCAGCGTGCCCTCGGAGCCAACCATGATCTGGGTGAGGTCCATGGCGTCGCCGCGCAGGACGCGATCGATGTTGTAGCCGCCATTCCGGCGCAGGATTTTTGGGAAGCGTCGATCGGCTTCGTCCCGGCTGTCCTGTGCTATCTGCCGCACCGATCTGTATATCGAACCCTCGAGGCCGGCTGCCGACAGCTTCGCCTCCGTCTCGCGGCCGGTCACCTTCTTGAACAGCGCCCGGCTGCCGTCGGAGAGGACGACGTCCTGCTCCAGCACGTGGTCGACCGTCCTGCCATAGCGGATCGAGTTGGCCCCGCAGGAGTTGTTGCCGATCGCGCCGCCGACGTTCGCGCGACTGGATGTCGACGGGTCTGGAGTGAAGAACAGCTCGTGCGGGCGTACCTGCCGGTTGAGCTCGTCGAGCGTGATGCCCGGCTGCGTGCGGACCCAGCCCTCGTCCGGCTTTATCTCCAGCACGTCGTGCATGTATTTGGAGAAGTCCAGGACGATCGCGTGGTTGACCGTCTGCCCGGACAGGCTCGTACCGCCGCCACGGGGCAGGACCCAGACGCCATCCCGATGGCAGACCTCGATCACCGCCTGAACGTCATCGGCGTTTCGTGGGAGGACCACTCCGATGGGCTCGATCCGGTAGATCGAGGCGTCGGTGCTGTAGAGCGCCCGGCTGTAGGGGTCGAACCGCACTTCCCCGGATACGGCCCGTTCCAGGGCACGTTGAAGCTCGGCGCGGTCGGCGGCCCGTGCCGGCGCGCTCATTTTTCGGGCGCTTTTCCATGGACCGGACTCTCGGGCGGACCGGCGATGCCAGCTCGCTCACGGACCATCTCGGCGAAGCCGGCGATACGGTCGCGAACTGCACGCACGTGGTCACGGTCGACGATGAGGGTCAGGGCGCTGAGGACGAGGAAGGCCACGCCCATCAAATAGCGGTCGCGCGTTGTATTCAGGAATAAGTTCAACAGGAAGAGGATGATCAGCGCGCTCGCGCCCGCCCAGCCGATCCGGAGTTTCGCGATCAGGATCACGGCGAACACGATCTGCGCCGCCGTGAGGAAGACCTCTGCCTGCTGGCGGTCGTCGAGCGGGAGGGCAAGCGCATGGCCGGCAGAGATGCTGAATACGACCGGGAGCGACGCGACCAGCAGGCTCCACTGGTTGACGGCGGCCGAGATGAGCGCGGTCATGCCGAACACAGGGTTCCCGCGCAGCGTGAAGATGATGGCGACGAGGAATTCTGGCGCCTCGGAGGCCAGTGGCGCGATCCACTGCACGAGGATGAACTCGTCGATGCCGAACCTGTCCCCGGTGTGGATGAGCCCGTCGGCAAATGGCTCAGCGCAGGCGACCACTACGATGGCGGCGAATACGAAGAGGGCGCCGATCACCGCCCTGCGCGTGCCTGAGCGCAGCTTGACGATCTCGGCGGGCGGCCCCAGCAACTCCACTTCTTCGTTTTCGCCTGTGCGCGAGACGAGCCATAGATATGTCACGAAGAGGATGAACAGGACGGCTGCGTCGTAGAGCGCGATCTCGGAGCGCCAGAACATCCAGCCCGAATAAAGCGCGGCCAGGCCAAGCACGACGATCTCAGGTGTCACCGCGGGCGTTAGCTGCACCGGCCGACGGGACCTGAGCCAGAAGAGGAGGATGACCACGGGCCAGCCGAGGCCCGAAAGCAACCGGTTGGCGCCGGTCAGGTTTGCGGCGGGAAGCGCGAATGCTGCCGGCTCCGGGCCCCCTTGCAGGTAGGCTTCCAGGCCGGGATCGGCGCCCGCCTTCCAGGCGAACGTCATGTCCACGGCGTACTCGGGAAGGATCGTGAGCAGGGCGACGGCTGCGATCGCCAGGCCGGCCGAGATCATCGTCTGGGCCGCCTCGGCTGCCCAGGCCAGGAGGAAGGCTGCGCCCACTATTCCGATGCCGAAGATGACGGACGCGAGGGCAGGTTGTTCGAGCTCGAACACCGTCCGGGCCGCGATGGCCGGGATGGTGACCAGCAACGCCGCGGCGAAGAACGCCCAGTTCTTGTTTATGGCGGCGCTACGGCTGTTAGACAGTCTTGACTATCGTGTAGACCTGGACACCACGAGGGGTTCGGACTTTGACCGCATCTCCGGGGCCCCGGCCCAGGACAGCCGCCCCGACCGGCGACGCGCTGGAGATCTTCGACTGCAGCGGGCTCGCCTCGCTGGGCGCCACGATCTGACACGTCGTGGTCCGTCCCGTCTCCTGTTCCTGGAGCACGATCGTGCTGCCAAGACGGATCCGGGACCCGATCTGGTCCGAGCCGTGCTCTTCGATGACGACCGCCGCCTTCAGGGTCGCCTCGATCTCCGTGATCTTGCTCTGGAGCAGGCCCTGAGCCTCGCGGGCCGCTTCGAGCGGGGCGTTCTCACGGACATCCTTGTCGGCCGCGGCCCGGTGGATGTCGTCCGCCAGCTGCCGGCGCTCATCGCGGTATCCGGCCAACCGGGACAGCAACTCCGTGTGGCCGGCCTTCGTAAGGCGCACGACCGTTCGCTCGACAGTCGACTGGTTCCTTCGGCCGGTGGCGGTCCGGCCCTTTCGCAGCCGGAGGTGCTGCGCCAGAGAGACTTCGACCAGCCCCTGCTTCTTCAGGTATCCGAGGAACTTCTTGACTACTTCGAGCCGGGTCACGGCGTCGGGCGCCGTGCCGCGGGCGCTTACGAGATCGCTGTATTCGCCGATTTCAGGCGCTGCCAGGGTGCCGGCCTTCCGGCCGCCGCCCACCCAGCGGAGGAACCGCGACAACTCCGCCTGGACGCGCTTTCGGTCCTCCGGAGCGATTTCTCGCATGTACAGGACGAGCGCGTCGTTGAGGACAGTGGGGTGAGCATGACCGTTGGTGGATACCTGTTCAGACGCTACAGCCATGCGTTCACCGTACCTGTTCTTGTCATAAGAAAATGGTTATCGATAGTTATTGAATTGTAGGAACCGGCATCGGGCGAGTCAACGACGGAGCGTATTCTCAACTTTGACACTCGAATCCGGCGACTCGTATAATTCGTGCGTTTGATGGGGAAGAAACTTGCCGTTTAGAACCTGGCAACCAAAGAAGCTGCGCCGCGCCCGCGTCCACGGATTCAGGGTGCGCATGCGTTCGCGTGGCGGGCGAGAAGTCCTCAGCCGGCGGCGGGCACGCGGCCGGGCCAAATTGACCGTCTGATCACACGGCAAAACCGGCTCAGTAACGGATGCGCCGTGAGCAGCGACTGACACGGGGCTCTGACTTCGAAAGAACGCGGGCCCACGGCATCCGGGCAGGCGACCGGCTGTTCGCGCTGGGGGCCGTGCGGAGCGAGATCGGCGTCACGAGGTTTGGACTCGCGGTCAGCCGGCGGGTCGGTGGCGCGGTGGTGAGGAACCGGCTGAAGCGAAGGATCCGGGCAGCCCTGGATTCAATGGAATTCGCGGAGGGATGGAACGTTGTAGTGTCCGCCCGGCCAGCTGCGGCCGAGGCGAGCTATCACGAGATCGAAGCGTCGCTGCGCCGGCTGGGTAGCCGGCTGGGCGTCGCATAAGATTCTGCGGACGGTCAATGAAGCGTCTTCTGATAATTCTCCTGAAGTTCTACAGGGCTGCGATCTCGCCGTACTGGCCAGGCGCCTGCAGGTACCAGCCGACCTGTTCGGAGTACGCACAGGAGGCCATCGCACAGCACGGGAGTCTGGGCGGCGTCTGGCTCGCCGTGCGGCGTCTTGCCAGGTGTGGGCCCTGGCACGCAGGAGGTTTCGACCCGGTGCCGAAGCCCAGGCACACGACCGCGACACCCGAACAGTTCATACCAGGAGCGGCTAGCCGCACGCAGGACTAAAAACATACGGTTCCGTCCCATGGGATCCGCCCGCAGGACGTGATTCAGGGTTCGACCCGGAGGGTCATCACGCAAGCTCCAATCTCATCTTCCGCACGCCGCGCGTTCCGACGCGTGGGGGCCGGCCTCTTGCTGGCACTGGTAGCTCTGGTCGCGGCGGCGTGCGTGGGCAATCTGAGCCCGCGCGGCGGTTGGGCGGCGCCGGTGCCCGCAGGCGAATGGGTATACCAGGCGACCCGCGACGGACGCCTGTTCCGGATCGACGCCAGGACCGGGCAACCGGACGCTGCCTGGGCGTACCCACCGGATAACCAGAAGTTCGGCGTGATATACGGCACGCCTTTAGTGACCGAAGACGCGGTCTACGCGGCGGCATACAGCTGCCGCGGTGACCAGTGCAGCGCGCGCGTCTACGCGGTAAGCACCGGCGATGCGACGTCGCTCTGGAGCGAGCAGTACTTCGCGATCGACACCGAGATCGTCGGCCCGCTGGCGCTGCACGGGAACACCCTCCTGTTCGGGACGTCCAACATCGGAAGGAACAGCGACTCGCGGGGTTACCTGTACGCAATCGACGTGACAGCCGACGCGAACAAGCCGCTTGCGGAACGCGTCGGAGACCGGCTCAAATGGCGTGTCGCGGTCGAAGGCAAGGTATGGGGCGGGCCGGCGATCGATGGCGACACCGCCTATTTCGGCACAATGGACCGCAACGTATATGCGGTCGACCTGTCGGACAAGGCTTCGTCGGCGGGCGACAACGGCCAGGGCCGGATCGCATGGCGCTTCGAATCGGCGGGGGCGTTCGTGGCGCGGCCGCTGGTGGCCGGAGGCAAGCTCTACATCGGCGACTTCGATGGCAAGCTCTACCAGCTGGACGTTCAGTCCAGGAGGGCCGATGGGACATCGAAGACGCTCGACCCGCGCCGCGAATGGGCCATCGACCTCGGCGGCTGGGTATGGTCCGAGCCGGCGCTCAAGGCCGGGCTGCTTTACGCCGGCACGCTCGCGGGCGACGTCTTCGCCGTCGATGTCGCGTCCGGCCGTTTCGCCTGGGCGTCTCCCGCGAAGATCGAGGGCCAGGTCATCGGAGCGCCGGCGGTCCTCGAAGGTCCTGGCACGCCCGGCCTTGCCGTGCCGTCGAGCAAGGAGGACATCTGGATACTGGACCTTCGGACCGGCAATGTCCTGGGCGAGTTCAACACCCGGGCAGCGGTCGACGGCCAGCCGGTCGCTCGCGACGGGTTCATCTACGCCCACAGCCGCAACGACCAGTTGCAGACGTTTGCGATCTCGAGCAGAGCGCGCGTGAACTGCATCGACACGCTGAAGAGGGGGGCATGCTCATGAACTTCCTTCCTGAATCCAGCGTGCGGTTCGATGGCGGGAGGTCCGGATGGAGATCCTAGGCATCCTCTGGACCGAGATCATCATGCGGCCGATGATCAACAGCATTGCGCTGCTGCACGTGCTGCTGTTCCACAGCCTGGGCCTCAGCATCATCGTCTTCACCGTGATCGTCAGCCTGGTGATGGTCCCGCTGACCATCCGGCAGACCCGCCAGATGAAGGCGATGTCGGCGCTCCAGCCGAAGATCAAGGCGCTGCAGGAAAAGTACAAGGAAGGCGGCGATCGCCGGAAGCTGTCGCAGGAGACGATGGCCCTGTACAAGCAGGCCGGAGTCTCGCCGATCGGGTGCCTTGGGCCCCTGTTCATCCAGATGCCGATCTGGATCGGCCTCTACCAGGCGATCTTCAAGGCCGTTCCGCCCACCCCGGAAGGCATGGCTGCGCTGGCGAAGGCGTTCTACTACTGGAACCCGGCGCAGGCGAGCGTGCCGCTTGGCAGCGAATTCCTCGGCATGGACCTCGTGGGCCTGGTTTCCGGGCAGCCCATCCCCTTCAACTTCTTCCTGCCAGTGATCGTCGGCGTGTCCATGTGGGTTCAGCAGAAGATCACGACGATGCCGTCGCCGGACCCCAAGCAGCAGCAGACAAACATGATGATGCTGTGGATGATGCCGATCATGTTCGCGTTCTTCACGTTCCAGTTCCCGGCAGGGCTCGCTGTGTACATCCTCTTTTCCAACCTGATCCGGGTGGGCATCCAGTGGTTCCTGACCGATCCGGCGCAGCGATCCGCGCTGTTCCGGCTTCGCAA
>JACPRT010000170.1 GCA_016189845.1 Chloroflexota bacterium
CAGTGGTCCTGCTCGACCTGATGCTGCCAGTCGCCGACGGTTTCGACGTCCTTGCCGAACTTCGGAAGCTACCTGCCGCGGCGAGGCCCGGGCGCGTGGTGGTCATCAGCGCGATGAGCGACGCACTTTCCGCCGGAGCGCTGCTCCAGCTTGGAGCAGACCGGGTGCTGGCGAAGCCGTTCACGCTTACTGAGTTCGAGGCCGCCATCACCGGCTGAGTCGATGCTTCGCCTCTCCGGCCGGGCGTCTGACGGCCCTTCGCGCCCTCGCCGGAACGCACGGTCCCGGCGACGACAGGCCCCGCCCCTACGTCAGACAAGCTCCTGGCGGCGAGTCCAGATCGATTCCAGGAAATGCCTGGTCTGCCATCCGAGCTGCCGCCGCGCCTTGGAGTTCACGTACCTGCCATGCGGCAGGTCGGTGAAGATGTCGTAGGTCTCGCAGCGTGAGGGCAACCGGGCCAGCTCGATCTCGATCGCAAGCCGCACTGCCTCGCCCGCGTCCTGCCAGGCGACGCTGAATGGCCACAGGTCGCCGCCCGGCGCGCCAAATCCGCCCTCAGGGCGCGCCAGGGTGGTCGGGTCGTAGAAATTGCAGAAGAGCAGAGTCTGCACGTAAAGGTCGTAGCGTTCCGAATAGACGCGCAAGATTTCCTGGCCCAGCGCCTTGGTCAGCGCGTAGAGGCGCGTGCCGGGCTGCGGCGGCATATCCGGGTGCAGCCCGAAGTCGAAGTCCTCGTAGGTGGGCCCGGCGAGCTGGTAATGAGGCCCGGTGTTGATGATTCTCCGGATCCCGTGACGTACCGCCGCCTCGGCAAGGTTGTAGTTGCCCCGCGCGCTCACGTCGAAGGCCAGCTTCCGGTCCCATCGCAGCACCGAGAGATTGAGAATGCAGTCGACACCGTCGGATGCGTCGACCACCTCGTCGAGCACGCCCACATCCACCCGGCGGAACTCGTGGGCGGGCTTCGCCTTCGGCAGCACGATATCGGTGAGCAGCAGCTCGTGGCGGGCTTCGAGGGCAGGGACTACCCAGGGTCCGAGCATTCCGTTGGCGCCGAGGATGAGGACTTTCAATTTGCCGTCCCTAACGACGCGTCCAGGCGGCTTCCAGGAAATGCCTGGGTTGCCATCCGAGCCGTTGCCGCGCCTTCGAGTTGCTGAACTTCCCGTGCGGGAGGTCGGTGAACACGTTGTAGGTCTCGCAGCGTGATGGCAGCCGACCCAGTTCGATCTCCAGGGCAAGCCGTACCGCTTCCCCGGCATCCTGCCACGCCACGCTGAATGGCGTCAGATCGACCCCGATGCGCTGCTGCCCGCCTGGCGTCTTCATCGTCACAGGGTCATAGAAGTTGTAGAACAGCAAGGTCTGCACGTAGATGTCGTGGTGCTCGGAGTAGATCCGCAGCACCTCCTGTCCGAGCGCCTTGGTCAGGGCGTAGAGGCGGGACCCGGGCTGCGGCGGCATATCAGGCGAAAGGCCGTAGTCGTGGTCTTCGTAATTCGGGCCGGCAAGCTGGAAGTGCGGCCCGGTATTTATGAGCCGGCGTACGCCGTGCGTCACCGCGGCCACGGCCATGTTGTAGTTGCCGCGGGTGCTGACATCGAACGCGAGTTTTCGGTCCTGGCGCAGGACGGACAGGTTGATGATGGCGTCCATGCCGGCGGCGGCGCCGACCACCTGGCGCAGGTTGCTCGCATCGACTTTTCGGTACTCGGCGCCGGTCTCGAACTTGAGGTCGCCGATGTCCGTGACGAGCACGCGGTGCCGGCGCTCGATCGCACCGACGACCCATGGGCCGAGCATCCCATTGCCGCCGAGAATCAAGACGTTCATGTGGACGCCTTCTTCGGGTAGCCAAGCACGCTCTCGGCGTGGCCCATCAAGAACCGGGCGCCCGGCACCGGCGACTGGACGTGGACGGGGTTCCATCGCTTGGACAGGGGCGCAGCAACCGCCGAGTTGAGGGCCAGCGCGAGGTCGGCAGTAGCGAGTGCGGCGGGCGCCTTCGTGCGCGTGGCGGCTGCCCTGGTACCCGTCACAAGCGGATAGCCAAGGCGGAGTGACACCACCTCGAGCTGGTGCTCACGCGCGAACTCACGGCACACGTATTCGCCAAGGTGCGAAGCGAGGATCGCAGGCTCGGTGGTCGGCAACGGCTTCCACCGTTCGGTGACCGTGAGGTGCGGCTCGTAGCCGTCAAACACCCGGAGAGTGTGCAGGTACACGAAACGCTTGACGCCGGTGTTCAGGCATGCGGTCAGCAGGTTGTAGGTGCAGCGGGTCAGGTAGTCCAGAAGCGGTGTCGCTTCCATCTCATGGCCACCATAGCCGATATGGACGATCGCGCCCAGGCCTCGGACGAGGTCGTCGGTCGAGGAGTCATGGCCAAGCTCATGCGACTTGAATCCACGGGTCGTCGGTTTGCCTCTAGAGAGGTCCGTCAGGACGACGTCGTGTTTCTTGCCCAGCGCCTCGGCGACCGTTGCGCCGAGCCCGGACGTGGCCGATGTGATCAGCACCTTCACGAGATCTGTCCTCCTGCTTGCGCGGCGATCGAGCTGCTGCCGCGGGGCTGCATGGTACGACGGAGCACGCCCGGAGTCACGGCTCAGGCGAACACGGCCGTCCACCGGTCCAGATCGCGAACCAGGGCAAGAGCCCACGCGATATCCGGCGCGATCTCTTCCGCGAGCCGCCGGGCGCCACGAGCCGAGTCGACCGAAGGGATCATGGCGATGAAGCACAGCGGCGTGCGGGCGAGGGCCAGCGGAATCGCACGTCGTTCGACGGGCGTCAGGGGTTCGTCCAGGCCGCTCTGGTAGGCGTCGACGAGGCCCCGAAGTTGCAGCGCGCGAGCGTGTGAAGTCTGATCTTCGGAGAACGTCGAGTTCGTGTAGTACAGCGTGAGCGCCAGATCGTCGATGCGAGGCCGCTCGCCCATGAAGTCGAGGTCGCCGACCTGCACGATCTGCCCGTCACGAAACAGCACGTTGTTGTCCCAGTAATCGCCGTGGACCAGCTGTCGCGGGAGTCTCGGGACAGATCGTTCGGCGGCATTAACCAGCCCGGCCAGCTCCTCGGCTTCGTGTGCCATCTGGAGCTCCGCCGGAGACGCGTCCCATTGCTGGATGCATCGCGTGCCGCGCACGACGTCTGCGGGGACGTCGGAGGAATCGATGTGATTCGCCGCTGGCGCAACGCGGCCGTCCGCGCTCACAACTGCGGCCTGCAGGATGCTGTGGATGCTACCCAGCAACGGAAGCGCGGCCTCAAGGCGGTCCCAGGAGTCCATCTCCGAGTCGTGCGCTACATATGGTTCGACTTCGACCAAGCGACCGTCGACCACTATCCAGGTCTGGCCGTCTCGCGTGGGAACGGGTAGCGCGCAAGCCACACCGCCGCGCTCGAGCCGCCAGCGAACTTCCTGAATCGCCGAGAGCCGCTCTTCCGTGACCCATGGCCGGTACACGCGGGCTACATACCGGTCGTGACCATCGGCGAACAGAAGGTTGAGATTGGATGACCCGCCGATGTCGACCGCTGTTTCGGTGCCCTTTGCCAGGCCGTAGCAGTCGCGAATGGCGGCGAGCAGCTCAGGCGACGCCTTCGCGCGTGACGCCGGACCACGAGCGACTTGCCCGCCGTTCATTTCGGCCGCGTGCCGCGGAATTCGAGCCGCCATACGAAGCGGAGGCCGCTCCAGGTGTCATCGATGGCGCATACCTTGTTGTCGACCATGCCCGATGGCAGGCAGATGTCCCTGAGCACGTTTTCCGTGAGATCGGTTTGCACGCCGGACGATCGCTTCGGCCAGGCGATCCAGATCGCTCCCGCTTTCGAGATCGCGCCCGCGAGCTTTGCGAAATCGCGTTCGATCGTGGTTCGCCGTGTCACGAAATAGACGACGACGTCCCAGGTCTCGCCATCTTCGATGGCAGCGAGGTGTCTGGCATCCCTCCGCTCCAGCACTGCGGCTTCGGTTGGCCCGAGGAGATCCTCGAAACCCGCAGGTGCGCCGACTAGCGCGACCCGTGCCCCCGGCTTGATCCCCAGCTTGCGTGGCAGGGGTGTGCCAGAGTAGCCAGCGCTGCTTGCACCGGCATTGCGACCGGTCACGGCAGAACTGCCCCGCGGGCCTGGCGTGTCACGAGTCTCCGAACTCTCCGAGCAGCGCCAGGGCGTTGCCGCTGAAGATCGCCTCCGACTCCTTCGGGGACAGAGACGCTCCGAACGCATCGCTGAAGGCCCGCTTCATCGATACGAGCGGGTAGTCGCTTCCGAACAGGATCCGGTCCACGCCGGCAGCGGCCGCCACCGTCTGGAATACGTTCGGGTTGTACAGGAAGGCGGTCGCCGCCGAATCGAACCAGACGCGGCGCATCGCGCGCGCCACCTCAGGCATGAGCCCGTAAAACGGCAGCCCGCCGCCCCAGTGGGCGAACACGAAACGCACCTTTGGGAAGTGGAGCGCGAGCCTGAACAGCCGCTCGGGTGTGACGGTCCCTTTGCCCGGGTAGGCGTGTCCGACCGGTTCCGACCCGTGGGTCGTAACGATGAGCTCGAGCGCCTCCGCCGCAGCCATCAGAGGACCCATCACCGCCTCGTCGGCCACGTCGAACTCCTGCGTGTCCGGATGCAGCTCCCCGAGCCCTCGCGCGCCGGCCTCGGCGCAGCGCACCGCTTCGGCGATCGCCCCCTTGCCCCAGCGTGGGTTGACCGAGCAGAACGGGACGAGGCGGCCCTTGCTCTTCGCCGCGCTGGCGATCAGGTAGTCGTTTGCCATGCGTGCGACCGCGGGGTCCCGCCATCCGTACCCGAGGATCACCGCCCGCTCTATTCCGCCGGCGTCCATCTCCGCAAGGAGGTCGTCCGCGGACGCGGTACGGGCGGTCGGGCTCGAAAAGAGCGCGCGAAAGGTGGGATCGGACCTGAGGATCCGCGAACGATCGGTGCGGAACTCGTCCGGCAGTACGTGGGTGTGGAAGTCGATTATCAACCTGGGATCGCGGCGGCTGGCAGCGCCCTACGCGCCAGCGTTGGGGTGGCCGTTGCCGGACTGGCCGAACTCGTGGTTGCTGTAGACGCCGAGATCGCGACCCTGGTGCACGTGGACGATGAACTCGTCGCGGTCGACCCCGACCGCGTCGACTATGTCCTCATCGACGATCTCGATGAGCTCCTGGATCTGCTCCTGAGTCAGGCTCTCCGAGACCGCCAGGGTGGCATGGACAACGGTGGGCGTGAAGTGGAGGTCGAGCCGCCCGATCGCGGTGCCGTCGTCGACGATCGTGTAGCACTCGGACGATGCGGTCCGGCATTCTCGTTCGAAGTAGTAATTGGCCATTCGGGCCCTCCGGCCGGCGCTCGGACGCTTAGCTGACGATCTGCCCGTTGCCGCGGACGACCCATTTGTAGCTGGTGATTTCACGCAGCCCCATCGGTCCGCGAGCGTGGAACTTGCTCGTGCTGATCGCCACTTCCGCGCCGAGGCCAAACCGTGCGCCGTCGGTGAAACGGGTGGAAGCGTTCGCGAAGACCGCGGCCGCATCTACCTCGTTAAGAAAGCGCTCGGCGGCCTCGGTCGACTCGGTCACGATGGCCTCGGAGTGGCCAGACCCATACCTGGCGATGTGGTCGATAGCTTCATCGAGCGAGTCCACGACCCGCACGGAGGCCACGAGGGCCAGGAACTCCCTGCCAAAATCGTCGGGCGCCGCCCTCTTGAGCCTGGGCCCGTTCCCGCTGGCCTTCGCCCGAGGCTCGAGGAGGGAGAGCGCCCGCGGGTCGCACCGCAGCTCGACGCCAGCGGCCCAGAGACGCTCGGAGATTCGGGGCAGATAGCGGGGGGCGACCCCGTCGTGGACGAGGATTGTGTCGAGGGCGTTGCACACGCTCGGGCGCTGGGTCTTGGCGTTGAACACGATGTCGACGGCCTTGGCCAGGTCCGCATCCGCGTCGACGTACGTGTGGCACACCCCGATTCCGCCCGTGATCGCGGGCATCGCCGCCTTCTCGGCGACCATGCGCACGAGGTCTGCGCCGCCACGCGGAATCAGCAGGTCGATGCCGTCCTTCATCGCAAGCATCTGCTCGACGAGCAGCCGGTCGGTCGATGCGACGAACTGGACGGCGTCCTCCGGAAGCCTGGCGGCTACCAGCGACCGCCGAACGAGTCCGGCCAGCGCCTGGTTCGTGTGGAACGCCTCCCGGCCGCCGCGCAGGATGACTGCGTTGCCCGACTTCAGGCAGAGCGCCGAGATGTCGATCGTGACGTTGGGGCGGCTCTCGTAGATGACCCCGATGACGCCAAGCGGCACCCGACGGCGCTCGAGCAGGAGCCCGTTCGGGAGCGTGCGCGACTCGATGACTTCCCCGACCGGGTCGGGAAGCGACGCGACGTTTCGCACATCGGCTGCAATCTGCGACATCCGGGCCGGATCCAGCTCGAGGCGGTCGACGACGTGGTCGTCCAGCCCGTCAGCTCGGGCAGCCTGGAGGTCGCGGGAATTGGCGGCCAGGATTTCGCTCGATCGCTCTGGGAGCGACGCGGCGATCCGCGAAAGGGCGTCGTTCTTGGCGGCGGTGGCAGCGGTCGCGAGCCTCCGTGCCGCGTCCCGGGCGGCGGCTGCCATGCTCTTCAAGTCGACTGCGACGGCTGTCATTGCTGCGGCACCAGGTCGGCACAGGGTTCGAGATCAGGCAAGTGCCAGGTTGTTCCGGTGGACCACCTCGGGCCCGTAATCGTTGGCGACGATCGCAAGCCGGTCTTCGGACCGCTTCCCCCTCATGAGTCCCACGTCCGCCGCCCCGTAGTTGGCGATGCCCCATCCCAGGACTCTTCCGTCGGGACCCGTAATGGAAATGATATCCCCGCGCTCGAATTCGCCGCCCACCCGGGTAATTCCTGCGGGCAGCAGGCTGTGGCCGTTCTCGACCAACGCCCGCACTGCGCCCGCGTCGACCAGCACTCCGCCCCTGCTGCTGGAGACTCCTGTGAGAATCCATCGCTTGCGACTCTCGCGCGGGGTGGACGCGGCGTCGAAGCGGGTGCCCACGCTCTCGCCCGCGTGGAGGCGCAGCAACACGTCCGTTTTCCTGCCTGAGGCGATGACGACCGTCGCCCCGAACGCGGTGGCGATGCGAGCGGCCTGGACCTTGCTGGCCATGCCGCCCCGGCTCCTTCCCCCCAGCGCCGGACCGGCGATCCCGTCGATCGTGTCGTCGATGCGGTCCACCTGGCGTATGAGCTCAGCGCCCGGATCGAGGTTCGGGTCCGCGCTGTAAAGGCCTTCCACTTCACCAAGGAGGAGGAGGACGTCGGCGTCGACGGTGTTTGCGACCATCGCGGAGAGCCGATCGTTGTCGCCGAAGACCTCGTCTTCCAGCTCCTCGACCGCGACGACGTCGTTCTCGTTGATGATGGGTACGACGCCGAGGGCGAGCAGCCGCTCGAGCGTGTTGCGGATGTTCAGATACCTGAGCCGGCTTTCGAGGTCGCCGCGGGAAAGCAGCGCCTGGGCGATGGCAAGGCCGTGTTCTTGGAAGTGGCGTTCGTACTCGCCCATCAGGCGGGACTGGCCGACGGCGGCCAGGACCTGCCGGTAGGCGACGTCGCGGCGTTCGAGCTGAATGCCGCGAGCGCCCAGCGCCGACCTCCCGGCCGCAACCGCGCCCGAAGTCACGAGCAGGATTTCCACGCCTCGCTTGCGGAGCTCGGCGACCTGCCGGGCGAGGTCGCCCAGAACCTGGTCGTCGAGGACGTCGGACGCGCCCGACACCAGGTTGGTGCCCACCTTGACGACGACGCGACGCCACTGCCGGCGGGATTCGCCCGCGGCACGGTCGTGAGGAGTGGTCTTCGATCGGGGTGGCAAGTCCCGAATTATACGGCGGATGTTAGGATGCTAGGACAGGCCAGCGGCCGCCCCGCTGGCCCTTTGGACGTTCGGCCACCTCCAAGATTTCATTCGAACCACGGACCCGATGAGCCTCCGACCACTACTCCGCCTCCTCGACGACGCGCTCCCGGCCATCGACCCCGCAAAGGCGAAGGGCCGACCGATCGCGCTCACCCTTCCGGACCCTGCGACCGCATTCGCCGTGGCGGCGCTATGGAACCGGCTGCGCAGGCCCGTGCTCCTGCTCGTGCCCTACCCCGAGACGGCCCGGAGACTCGCCGACCAGCTGGCGGTCTGGTGCGACTCCGAGGACCGCGTTTTTCACTACACGGAGTCCGAGATCCTTCCGTTCGAACGCCTGATCCCGGACAGCCCCGCGATCCACACGCGCCTGCGTGCGCTGGCCGCCTTGCGCGGGGCGCCGTCGGAGCCGCCGCTCGTCGTCAGCTCGGTGGCTGCGGCCACGCGGCTCGTGCTCGACCCTACGGCGTTCGACAGGGCGACCCGGAGGATAAGAGTCGGCGACGTCCATAACCTCGATCGGCTTGTCGAGAGCTGGGTGGCGGCCGGGTACGAAATCAAGCCGGCGGTCGAAGGCCCTGGCACGGCGAGCCGCCGCGGGGGAATCCTGGACGTGTTCCCGATCACCGACGACGACCCATCGCGTATCGAGTTCTTCGGCGATGAGGTCGAGAGCATCCGGAGGTTCGACCCGGAAACCCAGCGGTCGACCGCCCCGGCCGAATCGATCGTCGTCACACCGGCGCGCACCACCCTGCCCCGCCTCGCATCGCAAGACGAAGCGCAGCGCCTGGCCGGAGCGCTCGATTTCGCGACCTGCGACGCGGAGTCGGGCGACCGAATCTCCGCCGAGCTCGGGCAGTTGTTTCGCGGGGAGGTCCCCGACTGGCTCGCCTTCTACTCGGGATTCTTCGACCGTTCGAGCATCTTCGACTACCTGCCGGCCGACGCTGTCGTGATCGCGCTCCGGCAGAGTGAGATCGAAGACGTTGCCCAGGCTGCGGACCGCCGCCTCGAGGACCACCGGCTTGCCAAGGAGAAGAGGGGGGAAATCCCCCGCAGGTTCCCGCAGCCACACCTCGAATGGGGACTCTTCGCGGACGCTCTGCGCGCCCATGGGCCCGCAGTGTCGTTGTCGCCCTGGGGCGTCGACGACCCCGACCTTTCGTCGCCTGCGATCAGGCTCCCATTCATGCCCCCGCCCGTGACCGGGGGCCAGACGGATCGCGTCCTGGCGTGGCTTGCCGATTCTGCAAACCGAAGTGGGCGCATCGTCGTCCTGAGCCAGCACGCGGCGCGAATCCGTGAGCTCATGGCCGAGCACGGAGTGCTGGCGGAAGGCCTCAGCGCAGGTGGCGATGGCAGAGACGGCGATGGAACGGGCGGCGATCTGCCCGGAATAGGCGCTGTCGCGGTAGCCGAGGGCAGCCTGCGAGAGGGGTTCGTGCTCGCGATCGAGGGCGCCCCTCCGCTCACCCTGTTCACGGATGCCGAGATGTTAGGTATTGCCAAGGAGCGACGGCCGGTCCAGAAACGGTTCCGGCGACGAGCCGCACAGCTCAAGGACCTCCAGCCGGGCGTGTACCTGGTGCACATCGAGCACGGCATCGGCAGGTTCGTCGACACGGTGACGGTCGAGGGCCAGGCAGGCCGCGAGTATCTGCTGCTCGAATACGCCGAAGGCGACAAGCTGTACGTGCCGGTCGACCAGCTCGACCGCCTCACGCCCTACCACGGCGGAGGCGATGATCCGCCGAAGCTGACCCGCCTGGGGACGCAGGAATGGGCGCGCGCAAAAGCCCGCGCGCGGCGGGCGACCGAGCAACTGGCGGGTGAACTGCTCGCGCTCTACGCGGCGCGGGCGGCAACGCAGGGGTTCGCCGCGCGGCCGGACACTCCCTGGCAGGACCAGCTCGAGGCCAGTTTCCCGTACGAGGAAACGCCCGACCAGGCCACGACCATCGCGGAGGTCAAGGCCGACCTCGAGGCGCAGCGGCCCGCCGACCGGCTCGTCTGCGGCGACGTCGGCTATGGAAAGACCGAGGTTGCCATCCGCGCCGCGTTCAAGGTTGTCCAGAGCGGCCGCCAGGTCGCCGTGCTGGTCCCCACGACCGTCCTTGCCCAGCAGCACCTGCTGACGTTCCGTGAACGCCTGGGAGCGTTCCCCGTGACCATCGACGCACTCAGCCGGCTTCGCAACGACCAGGAGCAGGACGAGATCGTCAAACGCCTGGCCAGCGGCAGGCTGGACATCGTGATCGGTACGCACCGTCTGCTTCAGCGAGACGTCTCGTTCAAGGACCTCGGGCTCATCGTCATCGACGAGGAGCACCGGTTCGGCGTCGTCCACAAGGAGCGGCTGAAGCGTATGCGAAGCGAGGTGGACGTCCTCGCGATGAGCGCGACGCCCATCCCGCGGACCCTGTATCTGTCCCTCTCTGGCATCCGTGACATGAGCACGATCGACACCCCGCCGGAGGACCGTCTTCCGATCAAGACATACGTCTCGGAAGAGAGCGACGAACTGGTGCGCGAGGCGATCCTCCGTGAACTCGATCGCGGCGGCCAGGTCTTCTACCTCCACAACCGGGTGAAGACCATCGACTACTTCGCCGACCGGCTTGCGAAGCTGATCCCTGAGGCTCGGATAGCGGTCGGCCACGGCCGGATGCGCGAGGAGGACCTGGAGCAGGTCATGACCGACTTCGGCGAGGACAAGTTCGACGTCCTGGTCTGCACCACGATCATCGAGTCGGGGCTCGATCTGCCCAACGTCAACACGCTGATTGTCGACCGGGCCGATCGATTCGGGCTGGCGCAGCTCTACCAGATTCGCGGCAGGATCGGCCGCAGCGCGCGGCGGGCGTATTCGTATCTGATCGTGCCGAAGGGCAAGCAGCTCACCGAGACCGCGGAGGAGCGGCTCAACACGATACTGGCGGCCACCGAGCTCGGGGTCGGCTATCAGATCGCGATGCGCGACCTGGAGATCAGGGGCGCGGGCAACATCCTGGGCGCCGAGCAGAGCGGCCAGATCGCGGCGGTCGGCTTCGACCTGTATTCAAAGCTGCTCGCCGAGGCGGTTGCCGACATCAAGGCCGACGCCGAAGGCAAGCCGAAGCCGGAGCGAGCACGCGACTTCTCGCAGGTGCAGGTCGATCTGGGCATCGACGCCCGGTTGCCCTACACATATGTCGAAGACTTCGTGGAGCGGCTGACGCTGTACCACCGTATCGCCAGGATCGTCGATCTGGACGCGGTCGAGGATCTCCAGACGGAGCTCCGGGACCGGTTCGGGCCGTTGCCGAGGCAGGCCGAGTTACTCCTCTACCAGACGCGCATCCGCGTGCTGGCGGAGGCCTGCAACGCAGACTCCGTGACTGCCCAGCAGGATCGTCTGACGATTGCGCTGAAGGAGCCTATCGGCGACGCGAGAGCCGCGCTGCAGCGCGTGATCGGCCGGCTGGCCGACGTCGGCCACATGCAGATTCGCCTGGAGATCGACCGCGAGGACGACGAGTGGATGGACCGGCTGGAGTCAGTGCTCGACGAAGTCGCCGGATTCCGCCAGAAGATGCTCCAGATGCTGGCGACCGGGGCTGCCGCGAACGCGCGTTAGCCCGCGTGCTCCCCCCGTATGCCGTGCCAGCAGCCTGAACGAGTTCGAAAGCCTCCGGGACTAATATGGGTTCATGCCGGTCACCCGGAAAGCAATCGCTGCCCAGCCTTCGCTCCCGACAATTCTCGAGAAGCTGACCCCGGTCATTCCGGACCTGCGCCGCCGGTTCGGAATCAAGCGGCTCGGCCTATTCGGCTCGTACGTGCGCGGCGACCAGAACGCCCGAAGCGACCTTGACGTTCTGGTCGAATTCACGGGGCCGCCAGACCTCTCCTACTTCGAGATCCAGGAGGAGCTGGAGGGTCTCCTTGGCTTGAAGGTCGACGTCGTGCCCAGAGATGGCCTGAAGCCGTACATCGGGCGGCGCATCCTCGCAGAAGTAGTCTGGCTGGAAGAAAACGCCGGCGGGAAGCGAGCCCTCTCCGTGATCAGGGAGCGACCGGTCCCAGCGCGGCGAGATCATGAGATCCGGGATTTCCTTAATGACATCCTTGAGAACGTCGCTGCCGTGAACGAGTTCATCGCAGATGGCGATTTCGATCGCCTCCTCTCCGACCGCCAGTATCAGTACGCGGTCTTGTATGCCCTCTTCATCATCGGCGAGGCGACAACCCGTATCCCTGCCCCGTTCCGTCAGAAGCGCCCCGAAATCCCCTGGAGGCGGATCGTCGGCCTTCGCAATGTCGTGGCGCACAACTACCCCGGGCTGAATCTCGAGCGAATCTGGAAGATCGCCAGTCATGAGCTTGAATCCCTGAGCGTCGCCGTCAGCGAAATCCTGGCCGAGATCGAACGCCAGGAGTCAAAGAGCTAGCGAACAATTTGCGTCCCCGTCCAGGGACGCAAGGCTTGACGCCACCGTTCCGGAGGAAATACACTCCTGAACAGGAGAAGCTCCTGATGACGCAGGCGTTGAAGTACCCGACCACCCGCTATAGGGTGGAGCCGCCGGTGGACTTCGCTGCCCGAAACGAACGCGAGCGCCTTTCGGGCGCCGCCCTCAAGGCTTTCTTCAACATGATGGCGCACTGGAAGGCGCGGGACGAGGACGCCCGTGCGCTGCTCGGTGGCGTCAGCAACGGACCGTTCTACGAGATGAAGCGGACCCCCGAGCGGGTGCTCGATGCCGACCGTCTCACGCGCATCTCGTATCTGATCGGCATCTTCAAGGCGCTCCGCATTCTCCATTCGGACGACCTGGCCGACGAATGGGTGCGCCTGCCTAACCGCAATCCCGTCTTCGGCGGCCAGACTCCGCTCGCGTACATGGTTCGCGGTGGCCTGCCAGCCATGCAGACGGTGCGGCGGCTTCTCGACGCCCGGCGCGGGGCCTGATGCCGCTTCCGCCAGTCACGCTGGTCCGACGATTCGGCACACATCGCCTGCTCCCGTCTCGCCACCTGCCCCGCGGCGAGAGCGTCCTCGCTGCAATCGCCGACGACGGGGCCCACCTGCGGGCGATCCTTGAGCTCGACGACGCAACCAACGATCGCATCCTCGCCGAGCACCAACTGCTGCCAGGCATCGGTGTCGAGGAGCTCGTGTTCGCGGTGCCCCACGCAGAAGTCATCAATGCCACCTTCTGCCACGCCAATCCGCTCGGCAGCCGCTTCAACGGCCCGGACCGAGGCGCGTGGTATGCGGCGTTCGAGCTCGCAACTTCCCAGGCCGAAGTGGCGTTCCACAAATCCGTGGCATTGGCCGAGATCGGCCGGTTCGAGGATACGGTCACCTACGACGACTACCTCGCTGACTTCAGCGCTAACCTGCACGATCTCCGCGGAGCCACCGACTTGCGCGCCTGCCTGGATCCGGAAAGCTACGTCGCGTCGCAGACGCTCGCCGAGCGCCTCCTTGAGGCCGGCTCGCTCGCCGTGGTCTATCCGAGCGTTCGCCGTGTGGGCGGGACCTGCCTGGCCTGCTTCCGGCCGGCGCTCGTGACGAATGTACGGCGCGGCAGGACCTACCGGTTCATGTGGCGGGGAGAGCCGGAGCCCGCCGTTACGCTGGAGCGCTAAGTTCGCGCAACAGCTCCGGCAGTTCGTCGAGCGTCGAGATCCGCGGGTGGGCCGCGTAATCCGGGTGGTTGCCGTACCTGTCCATCAGCACCGGTCTGATGCCCACAGCCTCCGCGCCCTGGATGTCGGAGTCCAGCTGATCGCCCACGTGCACAGCTTCTGCTGCCCGCACCCCTGCCCTTTCGAGCGCCATCAGGAAGATCGGCGCGTGCGGCTTTTCCGCGCTCGCCTCCCTCGACGTGACGACGAAGTCGACGTGGCCCTCCAGCCCGAGATCGCGGGCGAGCACGGCGCCGGACTGGTTCATGTTCGAGATGACCCCGATCCTGTAGCCGGACTGCCTGAGGGAATCGAGCGCCGGCATCACATCGGGGAATAGCCGGAGCCAGTACTCGTGCCTCCTCACGGTCTGCCAGACCCGGCCCGCCGTCTCCAGGTCGACTTCGTGCCCCGAGCCCCTTAGCACTCGCCGTTCGTACTCGGCGAAGAACCGCAGCTGTTCGCCGGGAGGCATCAGGCGCACGGGGCGTACTCGGTTCTGCTCATTCATGAGCGCGTCGGCGTCGTGATACCCGCGCGCGGTCCCCTCTAGGGTAAGCGCAAGGCCGTGTTCGGCGGCGGAGGCCGCCTGGATCTCCTCCCGAGGCGGGTGAAAGCCAGCAATAGTGTTGTAGACGTCGAGGAAGACTGCCTTGAGGGGCAACCGGGTGCGATCAGACCTCTCTGGCAAATACCACCGCGTTCACTTCTGCCGCGCCCGCGGCCAGGAGAGCGCTCGCGCACTCCCGCAACGTGCTGCCGGTCGTGGTCACATCGTCGACCAGCAAGATATGCCTTCCGCCCGCCTCCGGGCCGGCGCGAAATGCCTCCTTGACGCCGGCCTCGCGGTCTGCCCTCGAAGTCGTGCGCGCCAGCGGCGCGGTATCGACCACGCGCTGCAGGCACTTCGCGTCCAGCGGCGCCTCAAGCGATCTCGTGATTTCCTTTGCGAGCAGGTGCGCCTGGTTGTATCCACGTCGCTGCATTCGCTTCGGATGCAGGGGCACCGGCACGACCGTGTCGAAGTTGAGCGCCGCCACCTTTGGATCCGATGCCATCAGCCGCCCCATCAGCGGCGCCAGCGCCCGAAGGTCATCGTATTTCAGACCGTGCACCGCATCCCTGACCGCGCCGTCGAACGCGAACAAGGCGACGGTGGTGGAGACCGTCAACGGCCTGAAGGCGCACGGCCCGCAGAGCGACGGCGTCACGAGGGGCTCCGAGCACCTGCGGCACACCCGTTCGCCGAGGCGGGTGCACCGCCCGATGCAGTCCTGGCACAGGATCTGGCCCCGACTTCCGCAATGGACGCATTTGGCCGGGTACGCGAGTTCTGCCACGGACCTGGCCAGGCGCGCGACGCGTACCCGCAGGCCATCCGTGCGAGCGTAAAATTCAGCCATGGGCCGTATCGCGCTGGGCTTCACGACCCAGCAGTTTAGCGGAGGATTTGGTGGACCTGACGATTCCCGTCAAGAACCTGGCTCTGACCGACTCTCTCGAAGGCTATGCCAGGAAGCGGCTCGCGAAGCTCGACCGGCGGCTCCGTAAGACGATCCCGGTCAGGCTGATCCTGAAGCACGAAGAGACGAAGAGCGTCGATACGCGTTATGTGGCCGAGGTCACGGCCGCGCTCAAGGGTGGTGTGATCGTCCGGGGCGAGCAGAGAGCGTCGACCGTCAATGCCGCCATCGACGGCGTCGCCGATGCCATCGTGCGCCAGATCGACCGCTACAAGACGCGTCGGATAAGGTCGAAACGGGACGGCCGCGGCCTGTCCGAATTCGAGCGGGAGGTCGCTGAATCCTTCACCGAGGGGTCCGAGGCGGCGGAACCTGAGCCGCCCGGGCCGGCCGCGCCGGTCAAAGTACGCCCGGCCGTGGTGAGGGAGAAGCGGCACGGCGTCCGGCCGATGACGGTCGAGCAGGCTGCGGAGCAGATGGACCTGCTCGGTCACGCGTTCTACGTATTCCAGAACGTGGACAACCGCGCAATCAACGTCGTCTACCGCCGTAACGACGGCGACTACGGCCTGATCGTCCCCGAACAGCTCACCGCATGACCGAGGGGTCCGGCGCCTCGAGCCCGGCGGTGATCGAGCGTTCCAGCTCGTAGATCGTGACGCGGTCGTTGGTATAGACCGGTCTCAGGCCGTGGACTTCCATATCGCCGAACTTCTGAATCCCCGCAGGCGCGTAATAGGCGCGCTCGAGCTCGCCGACGTACACGTAACGCACCTGGTATTTGCGCATGAGCGCGAGCGCCTTTGCCGCGTCCGCCGTCGAGTAGATCTGATCGACTTCGCTCCGCCTCTGAGTCACCGCCCAGGCGTACTCCACCCTTTGCTGGCGCTGATGCCAGTCCCAGCCGACGACAGCGGGCAGCCCGGTGTAGACCGACACGCGGTTGCCCCACCGGTACAGATCGGTCAGGCCCTCGAGAATCACGGGTGAGCCCTCCACGTTCCGCTGAAGCCAGCGAATCGCTTCCCTGTCGTACTCGAGTTCCAGGGTGGCCTTCGACTCCTTGTAGACCGTGCGGTCCATGAACGCGGTGCCGTCGATGCCCATGAACGACGTGTCGAACCGGTCTGCGATCCGCGCGCGGGTCCCGAGTACTGGATAGACCATGGTCCCCAGGAACAGGACGGCCAGGCCGGCAAGCCAGGCCGCACGCGGAATGCCCAGCCTCCGGAGCGAAAAAGCCCCGGTCGTGCCCAGGCGCCACAGGAGGTACGCGGTAGCCATGGAGAAGAGAATCCACGCCTGCAGGTAGAACTTGAACACCGTGTTCATCCGGCCGATATCGTTTTTGACGGTGACGACATCGACCGCACCGCCGATTGCCAGCGCCAGCACGACAAAGGCCGTGACGACCACCATGTGACGGGTTCCGGGGTCATCGGAGCGGTACTGGAAGAACGCGACCCCCGCAGCGAACAGGATCATGACGACGGTGAAGACGACGGTGGCGTACCCGAAGATGGCGACGGTGACAAACAGCGCAGCCGGGACGGCCAGATACAGGGCCATGAACTCTCCACGGAGGCCGGTGCGACGCAGGGTTTCCCGGATGAGCCCCTTCGCCTGCCAGACCAGGTAGCTGAAGATCACTGCCAGGAACGGCGCGTGGATCGCCAGGTAGCGCCACAACGACGTCTGCGTCTTGCTCATCTCGATGCCGTCATTGAAGAGCTCAAAATGCTGGTGAAATGGCAGGAACGCCAGATACCCGACCGCGACGAGGACGATCACCTTGACCGCCGCTCGCTTCAATGAACGCCACGGCGTGGCCCATCCGCTGAGGAGCTCGCCGCCACCGACCGCGCCTGCCGCAAGGAACAGGTAGGTCGGGAAGTCCCACGAGTTGACGATGCGAAGCGCGCCGACTGTGAGGCCCAGAAGCACGATCGCCGCCCAGTGCCACGTGCCCGCCCGCCGAGAGCCGGAGGCGTCGCCGGCGCTTTCTCCGCGAGCGACGCTTCGGGCGTCGTGGCCGCCGAGGAACGCAGCCAATGCCAGACCGACCGCGAGCAGCGTGAACGGTATCGCAATCAGGTGCGCGTGGAGGTCAGCGAACAGGAAGGTGAAGAAAGGAAACTCGGTGATCTCATTTCCGGGCGACCCCGGCGCCATCATGCGAGAGCTTCGCCAGTAATCGAAGCCGCCGGCCGGCGACCCCTGGATCAGCCTGTAGGCCCCCTCCGATAGCTGCACGAGGCCGTCGATGTTGCCTGCGACGGCGACCAGGACGGCGGCGGCCAGGCCCGCGTATACCGGGCCACGCGTGGAACCCGTCCCTCCGGTCGCCCTGCGGGTCGCCTCGGCAAGGGCATACACGATCGTGAACGCTGCGCCCACAGTCAGTGCAAACAGGGCCGGGACCGCCAGGTTGTACGCTACCTGGGGAGCGACCCCGGTCAGATGAATCAGCGACGCCACGACGAACTGGCCAAAGTAGTAGTAGTTCAGATACCCGCCTGCAAACCAGGGGTCGTATGGCGGCATCAGGGTCGACCGGGTGACCCCATTGAGATAGGCGAAGTCCATCGGCTTCTCGCCGCCCCGGTACGGGTGCCAGAGGTCCGGATTGGCAACCCGGATGAGTAGGAATGCGATGAATGCCGCGGTGAAAAGCGCCTCCAGGAGCAGGACAGCCCGCCAGTGTGAGCGGAGTTGAGCGGCCAGGTCTTCGCGCGAGCGGTAGGCGATGGCGGCAGAGACCGCGGCGACGATCGCGAGGGCAAGAAGTACCGACCACCGGGAGAACCCGACTAGCCCAAAGCTCGACAGGAGCCACGCGCCGAATGCCACTAGCAGCAGCCCGAGCGGCTTCGCGAGCAGGTAGCCCCTGCCCGGCAGCGGCCGGAAGACCTTCATGGCCAGCGGCGTCGCCGCGAGGCCGATCGCCGCGATCGCCAGAAGCCAGACGAGCCACGCGATGTAGTTCCCCGCGTCTCGAATCTGCACGATCGACCGCCAGGTTCCCCCCTCCTGCTGCCTCGCAGACTCTTCCGCCGTGAGTAGAAGGCCGGGCTGCGGTGTCACGGCCTCCTCTGGTTTACCGATGAGATTGCCGATCTCCTGTTCGGAGAGGCGGCCGGTATTCTTCAGGATGAGCGTTCGGGGATGGTCGTAGACGGTGAAACTCTCGTCCGCCCAGCCGAACCCGGTCTCGATCGCATGCCGGTCCTCGCCTTCATAGCCAACAGGCTCACCCAGCCCGCCACGGCCGAAATAGTCGTCCCGATAGCCGATTCCCGCCAGGCCCGGAATGCTCTCCGCCGAGTACACCACCTCGTATCCGAGGTTCCCGCTGAACAGGGCCTCGTAGTAGGCGCGGCTGATCGGATAGCGTTCCGGCAGCCGGGAGATCGTGGAGTAGAGCCGGTTCGAATAGAGGACCAGGTAGTCGGCGGTCGCAAGCTGGCGTGCAATCCGGTCGACCTTCTCGCCGAAGTCCGGGTTGTACATCTCGAGTTCCTGGAGCCGGTAGTTTCCCAGACCCGGCACGCCCTCCTCCCAGTGCTCCTTCAGCACCAGGGATTGTCGAGGCGCGTTCGCGGCGAGCCAGTCGCCAGCCCTCTGCGCAGGATGAGGCCGCGAGTAAACCGTGGCATAGGCCAGCGCGTAGTGCGCGGTAGGCGCCAGCAGCAGGACCAGCAGGACGGGCGCCAGCCATCGAGCGCCGGGCCTCAACCGCCGGGCGCCGTCGATCGCCCACCAGACCAGCCGTGCTCCGAACAGGAGCATGAACGGCACCACTGGCAGCATGTACCGCATGAACTTGACGTCGAACCACAGGGTGATCGCCAGGTAGGGCACGATCCATGCAAACAGCACGAGTTCGGTCTTTCCACGGGTCCGCCAGGCATATACGGCCGCCGACAGGAGACCCGCCCATGTCACCGCTCCCAGGACGGGGCCGAGCCCCCAGGTCCCCAGCTGCCAGGCCTGGTACCAGACCTTCGGCGTGTCGATGTACTGGCGGGTGTAGGGATAGTCGATCGCCCTGCGAACCATCTGCGACTGTTCGACGGTGTTCGCGACGAACGTGCGGAAGTCCAGCAGCATGTACGGCTGGGTGAGGAGGAGCGCAACCATCCCTGCGACGGACGCCAGCAGGAGACCGCGCAGCGCCGCCTTACGTCGCTGGCGGGAGGTCTCGGACGCGTCCGCCGGTTCGATCGCATGTCCGGGAGCGGTGAACGCGTATACCGCGAACGCCGCCAGCGCAGGCACGCCCAGGACGACGGCGCTGAACTTGGTTGCGATCGCCAGCCCGACGAGCAGTCCGGCGGCAAAGGCGTCCAGCGAGCGTCCACGGTGGGCGACCCGGACCATGAAGAAGACGGCGGCGAACGACAACAGCGTCAGCAGCGTGTCGACGGCGTAGAAATGGCTGAGCTGAATGCCGATGACGGCGAGCGCGGCAAAAAGGGCTGCGAGAAGGCCGGTTCGGGTCCCGTACCAGGATCGACCGGCCAGGAATACCAGGGCGACGACCGTCGTGTCCGCCAGGGCAGAGATGACCCGGCCCGGTATCCGCAGGTCGAACAGCGTGAGGTCCGTGAAGGGTGACGCCGCTATCTGGACCGTCTTGAGCAGGTAAAGGGGCAGGCTGCCGTAGTTGAACCAGTGAGGATTCCAGGGGCTGCGTTCGGCATCGAAGAGGCTTCCGGCGTCCGAAGGCCCGGGCGCACGCAGGTCGAACACCCGCATGAGGATTGCGCGTTCGTCGGGGTGGAACAGCCCTCCCTGGTCCCAATCGACGCCGTAGAGCCTCAGGCCGAGGGCGAGCAAAAGGATGGCGGCGAGCGAAAGCGCGACCGCACGCCGGTGCAGGATGGCTACGAGGTCAGGCCGGAACCGGGTGCCTGCCACCGAACTGGAGACCGGTGAAGCAACGGCTTCCAGGGTCGACATCGCCGTGGAGCCATCGCCCGGATCAGGCCCGGCGACCGCCTGTGCCGCGCCGTCATGACCGGGACCGGCGTCTTCCGGCCGGGCTTGGGATGAATCAGGCATAGCCCTCGATTGTATTATTGGGAGAAATCATGCCTCGAAAACTCATCTCGGCGCCCAGGCACCGCAAGACGACCTTACCGTCAGGCGTGCGCGTACTCACAAGCACCATGCCCACCACGAACGCAGTCAGCATGGTGATCCATTTCGGCGCCGGGTCAAGATACGAATCCGATGAGCTCGCCGGTTCTTCACACCTGTTCGAGCATCTCCTGTTCAAGGGTACGGAGAAGCGGCCGCAGCCGCGTCTCATCAGCGAGGTCGTCGAAGGGGTCGGAGGTTCACTCAACGCCTACACCGACCGTGAGCTGACCGGGTACTGGGCGAGGGTGCCTCGTCCCCATTACATCGAAGGCCTCGACGTGCTCGTCGACATGATCCGCAACCCGCTGTTCAGGCCGTTCGACATCGAGCGCGAGAAGCAGGTCGTCTTCGAAGAGATCCGGGCGAGCAACGACTCGCCGTCGTCGAGGGTCGACACGATTTTGGATGAGCTGATGTGGCCTAACCAGCCGATGGGGCGCGACATCGCCGGCACCGAGGAATCGGTCGGCGCCGTGAGCCGTCAGGCGCTGATGGACTACATGGCAAAGCAGTACGTGCCGGTCAACACGGTGATTTCGGTAACCGGCGGCATCACGCACGGCGAAATCGTCGACCAGGTCAAGCGCCTCATGGGCGACTGGGACGGATCGCGGCCCCTGTCCTTCCCGAGGGTCGTCGAGAACTTCAAGGGCCCCGCCGTTCGTGTGGAGTACCGCAAAACCGAGCAGGCGCACCTGTCGCTCGGGCTGCACGGGATCTCCTTGCACGACCCCGACCGCTATGCCCTCCGGCTGCTCTCGGCTGCATTCGGGGAGTCGATGAGCAGCCGCCTGTTCGAGGAGGTACGGGAAAAGCGCGGGCTTGCCTACGACATCCACAGCGCAGCTTCGATGTACACGGATTGCGGCGCCCTGCTCGTCAGCTCGGGCGTCGATCCCAAACGGGCGGTCGAAGCGGTCAAGGTGATCATCGAGGAGCTGGTGAAGCTGCTCGACGGGCTGCCGGCGGCCGAATTGGAACAGGCGAGGGAGCTTTCCAAGGGACGGTTGGTCCTGCGGATGGAAGACAGCCGCTCGGTCGCGACGTCGATCGGAGTCCAGGAACTGGTCAAAGGACAGGTCGAGACGGTCGACCAGATGGTCGCGGCGTTCAACAAGGTCAAGGTTGACGACGTCAAGCGGATCGCGCGCCGCGTCATCCGGCCGGAGCGCCTTGCGCTGGCGGTGGTCGGCCCCTTCCGCAGCCATGCGAAGTTCGCCGATGCGCTGAAGTTCTGAGAACTCGCCGGGAATCCGCTTGGGGCCGGAGCGCGGCGCCGGGTAGGTTTCTTGGCATGACAGGGCCGCCGGGCAACCAGCCTCGATTCGAATGGAACGCGGGCAGCGTGCGCGCGATGCGCAGGTTCCTCGGCATGTCGCAGAGCATGTTCGCCGGGGAGCTGGGCGTGCGGCAGCAGACCGTTTCGGAATGGGAAACCGGGATGTACCGCCCCCGGGGCGCTTCCGCAACCCTGCTCTCGATGATCGCGGCCAACTCCGGCTTTATTCACGACGTTCCCGGTTATCCATCCGGAATAGCGCCATCCGTCGTCCATAGTCACGTCGAGCAGCGCCTGGCGGTGGCGAACGGTGCAACCTCCGTACTGGTCATCGACCCGGTCAGATCCCCGGCTCACTCGCAGGGCCAATCGGTCTCGAGACCTGAAGTCGCCATATAGCGCCGTATCTGGTTGACACCCCTTCTCGCGGTGACCTAGGATTGGCCCTCTGGACCTCCACGGACCCGGGCTCGCGAAGAGGTGCACATAGAACATGCCGACTCGTGCTTACATCCTCATCGAGACCGCGATTGGGAAGAACGCCGAAGTAAGCCAGGCTCTGATGAAGCTCCCGCAGATGCAGAGCGTCGATACCGTGACCGGCCCCTACGACATCATCGCAATCGCCGAGACCGAGGACCTGCCCGCCATCGGCAACCTGATCAGCAACCAGATGCACAAGGTCCCGGGAATAGTCAAGACGGTCTCCTGCCTGGCAGTTGGCTCCTGACCTCTGCGCTACCGATTCTCCGAAGCCGAAGAGGCATTCCGCGCAGAGCTCCTGGACTGGATCCGCGCCGCCCTACCCGCAGGCTACGACGGCCCTGGCGATGACTCGGACGATGAACAGTGGCGGCTGACCCTCGAGCTCCGTCGTGAACTCGCCCGCCGCGGGTGGCTCACCCTGGCCTGGCC
>JACPRT010000168.1 GCA_016189845.1 Chloroflexota bacterium
CCCACTGGGACGACGCCAGCGCGGACAGTCTCCCCGATCCCGTCTACGCCGACGGCAACAAGGCAGACGGTCATCCCATCGACGGCAAGCACGAGTCCAGCGCCCCGCCCGCGTCCACCGGCGCCTACGGCCACGGCGGTCCCGCCCACGGCGACCCCGATCGTTCCCGGGTTGCCGTCAGCGCTCCAAACACCCGGCGCCCTGCTTCAGACGCCCGAGGCCCTCCTGCAAACACCTGCCGCGCTCCTCCAGACGCCCGTGGCGCTTCTACAGACGCCAGTAGCGGCGGTCAAAACGGTCTGGGCGAAGGCGCGGTTGGAAGCGGTCAAGGCGCTGTGGAACCCCTCGCAGGCCGGCCGCGAATGGATGGACGCCTACGATTTCCGGCAGATGGTGGCCCAGCCCGCCTGGTTCGGAAGCACGGGTTTCAGCGGCTATGCCGGCGCCGGGCAGGCCATACCCAGGATCATCATGCACGAGATGAGCCACTCGATGTGGGGAGCGTTCCCGGTGGCCGGCCGGCCGGACCTTACTGGCGAGCAGCTCGCCGACGGCGCCCTCAAGGTCGTCGCCGCGTATCGCGAAGACCTTGCCACATTCCTTCGCCAGCCGCCCGACCGGTTTGAGCCGCTTCGCGACCGCTTCCGGAACATGCCGAACCTCACCGCCGGCGACTATCCGGACCTGCACCACTTCGGTGAGGCCGACATGGTCTCAATGACCGGAGCCGACCTCAGCCTCGTGCCTCCGATCCTGCGCAAGTACCTCGACGCCTTCTACGGCGACGGCGCGATCGGCGGGCACGACTTCGCGGACTGGGAAGTAGCGCTTCGCTGGTGGAACGATCTCGGCGACGCCGACCGCCATGCGGCCGGGGAGGTGTTCGGCCTTCAGCATTTCCCGCTTGATGCTTATCGGTCCTTGCGAACGGGTGAGAGGTCGAAGTTGCCTCGTGGCATGGAGGAAGTACTGGCCGGCGAAGAACGACAGCGCCTGATCGATTTCGCCGAGCAGTTGGACGAGGTAAAACAGCTCGAGGGCGCGGCCACCGACGCCGCCGGCGTGAACCGGGGTTTTGACTTCTGGCGCGGCTATCTGATCGAGATCAAGGACCTGCACCGGAAGCATCCGGAGACCCTTCGCGGGCGTGAGGGCGCGCAGGCTCGACAGATCGGCAGCGCTTTCGACTTCTACCTGGAGGTCGAACCACTAGGGGCCGAGCAGCAGGCCGAGCGATACCTTGCCGCGCAGAACGAGCCCTTCGTGAGCGACTTCCCATTCCTGCTCAAGGCGCGTGCGTTGGTCCGCCTGTTTGCCGGTGTTGGGCAGGGGGCGGAAGCGAGCGAGGAGATCGGCGGAATCGTCGCGGGCTATGCGAAGCAGCTTGCCGGCTTCGCGAGGGAGGCCGACGAAGTTGTCGCCGCGGCACACCGCAGCCCCTCGGAAGGCGGCGCGCGGCTGGAAAAATTCCTCGCTGGCCTCTCCGACGACGATGTGCGGTCGTCCCTGGGGACCGTGCTGGACCTCATGCGGGAGGACGACCGGGCCGCGACTGGCGACGCAATGAGGAACCTGTCGGTGCCGGGCATCAATCGGCTGCTGGAACTGCGACCGGAGATCGCCCGGTCCGGCGAGATAGCGCCCGGGCAGCTGCTGGCGACCGTGAACGTCGTCGACGGCGCGACACGCGACCAGCTGATCGCGGGGGTCTCGAAACTCGTGCAGCACTCGTCCGGCAACTTCGCGATCGACAGGCCGTACGATGAGGCCGTTTTTGCGCTCCTGGATTCGAAGGCGCGGAACGATCCCGCGCTTGTGCGGGATGTGTTCAGAGGATCCGGACTACGCGTGCTGCCGTGGATCGAAGGCCATGGCGCCAATGCCGCCTCGGTCTTCGCGAGTGATCCAAGAGCAGCCGCGAAGCTGATCTTCGACGTCGGCGACCTCCGAAACCCCGCGCCGATGCTGTTGCACGCTCTGGTGGTCGCGGACCCGGAAGTCGCTGCGCGAGTCGTCGCGGGAGCGGATGCCCTGGACGCCGAGATCGTCGCTCGTTTCTTCAACCAGTTCGTCTATGACGTCTACTGGGCAGACCTCAGGGCGGGGCCAAAGGTGGACCTGTCCGCCGATGCCACGTTCCTGTCGCGGATCGTCGCGCTAAAGGGACCGAATTGGGCTCTCACGCGGATCGCACAGGGCGTTTCGATCTATCGCGCCGAAATCGAACGCGGCGAACTGGAAGCGGAATACCTGGCACGCCACGCCGCACTGCTGCAGCGGCTACAGTCGCTCCTTCCTCAGGTCGACCCCGCGGCGGCGCTACTCCGTCAGATCACGGCCCTCTTGCCGCGGTAGCGGGCCTAATCCTGGGCCTCTTTGCGCTGGGGCCTGCGCTTTGCCGCAGCGCGGCGCTCGGCTTCCAACCGGCCCAGTTCGTGCGATTCGCTATTGATGTAGGTCATCGCGTCCGCGATCAGGGTGTGACCCGCCTGCTCGCGGATGAGGCGGTGCATTTCGAGGCACACTCGCCTGTAATCCGGGTGGCCTTGCGGCGAAGTCCGCAGTTCCAGCATGTGGAAGGCCTCGCGTGCGTTGAGCTGCATCGTGTATCTGAGCTTGAAGGCGAAAGGAACGGCATATTGCCCTACGTCCGGACCAAGCTCTTGGACCAGCCGTCCATGCAGGCCGGACATCCGGTCCATGGCTTTCCGCCACGGTCCGCCCTGCCCCGTGGCTTCGATATCAGCAGGCGTCACGTACCCATGCCGAGTACCAAGGCGCTGCCAGTCGATCGTGAGCATCCTGTGCCGCTGGAGGTCGCGGAAGCTGCCGAAGTCGGACAGGAGGTCGAAACGGTAGTAGACCCGCTCCATCCCACGCCCCGGTTTATGTCGCCGGTTTTTTCGTTCGCCCACGTACGTCCGTATCACGCGTGCACGTTCGTCGGCCGGCATTTGCCGGGCGATTTCCAAAAGCTGATCGTCCGGCAAATCGGTGTACGGATAGAGCGCCGCTGCCACGACCCTGGTCTCGGCCTCGCGCTCCCAGTCGACAAGCACGACTTCAGGACGCGCCTGTGGTTCGTCCTGCAATCCGCCGGCGAGTTCCTTCATCTGTTGCGCGGTTTGCTCGAGGTACCTGGACCAAAGCACGCCACGTTCCGGGAGATCGACACGCCGCATGAACGATTGCACGACCTTCCTGAGCTCGTGGAGCATCAGGTTGGCGTAGCTACGCACCTCTTCCAGGGGGTGCGCTCGCATGCGCAGGAGCATTGCCTCGTACGCCTGCCCGGTCGCAAAGATCCCGACGTTGGATAGCGTCGCTGCGGGCAAGAGTCCCCGCGCCGAGTCGCATGCACGAGCGCGGATCGACGCTCGCATTGCGCCTTCGGCCCCGCCGGGGACATCGGCGAACTGCTTCTCGTAGAACGGCACGAGCGAGCGCACGATCGACGAATACGTGTCGAAGAGCCAGTCCATGGTCGTTGCGTATACGGCCGCGAGCTTCGACCCGCTGATCTCCGGCGGTACCAGATACCGGTATCGCTCGCCCAGCCGCTGGTCATAGAAGATGTAGCGCGTGCTCTGCTCCAGATAGGCCGCAAGGCGCCCCCATTCCAGCACCTTGGTGAGGATGTTCGAGGCCTGCTCGCACGCCAGGTGCGCCCCACCCAGCTGTGCGACCGAGTCATCGCCGAACTCGTCGAAGACGCGCTCGTACAACTGCTCCGCCCGCTTGATGCGGACCATCGGATCGTCGGCCGCCACCTGGTCCGCGATCGCAGAGAGGCCGGCTTCGGGCCGGTTCACGAACTCGTCCAGAAACAGGCGGCGCAGGGACTTCGGCGACCTGCTGTAGCGCGCGAAAAGTGCTCCCTTCACGACCTCTGGCAGATTGACCAGAGCGAACACCGGCAGGTCCGTGTTCGTGAAGAACCGGCTTAGGACCTCGATCTCCGCGGGCGTGAAGGATTCCTGGAAATACACGGGTTCAGTGTGCCAGTTCCCGATCTGTGGCGGGAGGGTCAACCGTCACGTTCCGTGGGCACAGCGCGAACCCTTGTGCCATCGGAGGATTCGTGTTTCGCTCGATTCTGGCTAATCTCTGGCTATAATGAAGTACGAAATCATTCTTGCTCCTCAGGCGGTCGCTCAGATGAGGAATCTGACCGCCCGCGAACGGGCTAAGTCCAAAGCTGATGAATGGCTAGTCGGTGAAATCATCATCACCCGGCACGGCAAGCCTGCGGGGCTGCTGATCGGATTTCGCTCAGAAGACGACTGGTTTGAGTATCGGCTCGAGAAAGACGCTCGGTTCTTGAAGCGAATCGCAGCGGCAAGGCGCAGCCTGGCCGCGGGCAAGGGGAAGCGGCTGGAAGAGCTATCAGGCTGAAAAGCAGCCCGGACTGCGCTGGTCAAGACCGTCCGCTAGACGAGGAGGGAAACCGGGTTTTCGAGCGCCTTCTTGACCTCGACCAGGAACACCGCCGCTTCTGCGCCGTCGGCCACACGATGATCGATGGATACGGTGGCCTTCATGATCTCCGCCACGACGATCGCGTCGTCCCGGACCACGGGCGTCTTAGTCACCCGCCCCACGGCGAGAATTCCCGACTGCGGCGGCACGATGATGGCGACGAACTGGTCGACCTCGAACATCCCGAGGTTGCTGGTGCTGAAAGTCGCGCCGGTCAGCTCTTCCTGCGTCAGCTTGCCGCTGCGTGCCTTCTCGCCCAGCGCTCGCGATGACGCGGCGATCTCCTTCAGGGTCTTGCTCTCGCAGCCCAGCACGGCGGGGACGATAAGGCCGGCCTCCAGTGCGATCGCCACGCCGATGTTGATCTTCGGGTGATTGACGAGTTTGTCGCCGTCGAAGAACGAATTGAACTTCGGGTACTTCTTTAGCGCCATGGCGGATGCCTTGAGGACGAAGTCGTTGACGCTGATGCGAACGCCTTCTGCCTCGAGAGCCTCGTTCAGCTGCTTTCTAATCTTCATAGCTTCGGACATGTCGATCGAGGCGGTGACATAGAAATGCGGGATCTGGGTCTTGCTGCGCACCGTGACCCTGGCGATGGCCTGGCGCATGCTCGTGAGCTGTGTGGTCTCGCTTGCCGCCGGAGCGGCCGGCCTCGCAGGCGCTCCAGGCGCCGCCTCCGCCCTTGCCGGCGCGGCTTCGCGCGCTGGCCCGGCGGCGAGCGCCTTCTCGACGTCGTCGCGAGTGATCCTTCCACCGGGGCCGGTCCCCTTGACGGTCGACAGGTCGATGCCGTGCTGGTCCGCCAGCTTCCTGGCCACCGGCGACGCCTTCATGCGCTCGGCCGACTCCGCGGGCGCTGCCGCACGCTCGGCTCGCTCCTCCTCAGCCCTGGCGGGCGCCGCCTTCCTCGGCTCGGCCGGCGCCTTCCCTTCAGGCGCCTCTGCCCTCTTCTCAGGCGCCGCCTCGGGTTTTTTGACTGGTGCTGCCCCGGCCGCCTCCGGCAGCTGGTCGTTGGGATCGCCGATGTAGGCGATCAGCTGCCCGACCGGGACCTTCTGGCCTTCCGGGACGACGATCTTGCGCAGGACTCCTGCGCCGTAGGCCTCCATCTCGACGACGGCCTTGTCGGTCTCGATCTCGGCGAGGATGTCTCCCCGCTTGACCGGATCGCCTTCCATCTTCAGCCATTTGGCGACGGCGCCTTCGGTCATATCGGCGCCCATCGATGGCATGGTGACTTCGGTTATCACGGGCTAGACTCCCCCCAAAACCCCGCTAGATCCCGTAGGCCTCGCTGATCGCCGCGACTATCCGCCCCGTGTCCGGGATCACCAGCTGTTCGAGCGGACGTGAATACGGCGCCGGTAC
>JACPRT010000169.1 GCA_016189845.1 Chloroflexota bacterium
AAGCCCTATCTTGGGCGTAGTTCCGGCAAGATGGCGCAGTCGAACCGAAGACCGGCAGCTACAGCTCGACTCCACGAGCCTTCGCCACCGTGTTCAGGTCTTTGTCGCCACGACCACTGAGCAGCAGCAGGATGCGTTTGCCCTTCCCTAACTCTTTCGCGAGCGTGCGCAAATGCGCGATCGCGTGCGAGGGCTCGAGCGCCGGAAGGATGCCCTCGGAGCGGGCCAGGAGGTCGAAGCCGTCGAGCGCTTCCTGGTCCGTGATGGCCACGTAGGTCGCACGCTCGATGTCCTTGAGGTAGCTATGCTCGGGCCCTACCCCTGGATAGTCGAGACCGGCCGAGATCGAGTGCGCCTCGATGACCTGCCCGTGCTCGTCCTGCAGCAGGTACGAGTACGAACCGTGAAGCACTCCGGGGCGGCCCTTGCTGAGCGTAGCGGCGTGGTGCGGGGTATCGATGCCTTCACCGGCCGCCTCGACCCCGATCAGTCGCACGGAAGGGTCATCCACGAACCCTGAAAAAATGCCCATGGCGTTGCTGCCACCGCCCACGCATGCGATCGCGGCGTCCGGCAACGCGCCACCCGTCATCGCCAGAAATTGCTCCCGGCTTTCGCGACCGATGACCGACTGGAAGTCCCGCACGATCATTGGGTACGGGTGCGGCCCGACGACGCTGCCGATGATGTAGTGAGTCGTCTCGACGTTTGTGACCCAGTCCCGGATCGTCTCGTTGATAGCATCCTTGAGCGTCCGGCTGCCGGACTTGACCGGCCTCACCTCGGCGCCCAGCAAACGCATGCGGTACACGTTCGGCGCCTGGCGGGCGATGTCCACCTCGCCCATGTACACGACGCATTCCATGCCCAGCTTGGCGCATACCGTGGCGGTCGCCACGCCATGCTGCCCCGCGCCGGTCTCCGCGATGATCCGCTTCTTGCCAAGCCGCCTGGCGAGCAGCGCCTGCCCGAGCGCGTTGTTGATCTTGTGAGCGCCGGTGTGTGCGAGGTCCTCCCGCTTGATGTAGATTTCGGCGCCGCCGAGCTTGCTGGTCAGGTTTTCGGCGAAGTAGACAGGTGTAGGCCTGCCCACGTATGTCTTGAGCAGCCCCTCCAGTTCGGCAGCGAACTCCGGATCGTCCCGGACGCTGCGGTATTCGCGCTCGAGGTCGTCGAGCGCCGACATCAACGTTTCGGGGACGTACTTTCCGCCGTAGCGGCCGAAGCGGCCCAGGGCATCCGGAAGCGGGGACGTTCCGGGCCTCGCTGGCGGCGTCGCCTTCGCCCTCGCCGCACCGGGCTTGTTCGGAGGCGCTTGTTTCGAAGCTTGAACTTTTGGCCGCGGTGAGCTAGGCACGGGCGTATCCGGAGAGACAGGCGCTGGGTGGGCGAAGAGTCATCGCGTGACCTACAGGACAACAGTCGACGGGACAGTGATCCACAGGCCGGCCAAAGGGGGCTTACGACGTTAGGCTAGGATAGCACCCCATGAAGATCACAAAGATCGAAACAATTGCATTGCGAGATCGCCCGGCAGGGGCGCGGAGTTGGAACGTAGCCAGGGACCGGGCGGGCGGCGGGCCCGGCATCGACACCTACGACGAGACCGTCGTCCGTATCCACACCGACGAAGGGCTTACCGGCATCGGTCAGGTCGAGGCACCGTCGCTCGTCATCGACGCCATAATCCGCAATTCGCACGGACTCGAACAGCTGCTGCTCGGCGAGAAGCCGACCAACGTGCGCCGGCTGTGGCAAAAGATGTACGACGCCACCGGCCTGTACGGCCGCCATGGCGTCACCCTGTCCGCGATCGGCGCGGTGGAGACTGCGCTGTGGGACATCGCCGGCAAGGCTTTTGGCAAACCCGTTCACGAGCTGATCTGGGTCCCGTTCATGACCGCCAAGGTGGAGGCTGACCCGAAACTCTCGGTCACGCCCTACGCCACCGTGTATCCGCCGGGAGGCAGCATCGCAGAGCTCCGTGAGCGGGTCGAATTCGCGGTCGCGCAGGGCTTCAGAGCCGTCAAGGTCGAGGAGTGGCCGGGGCAGTTCGCAAATGTCGATGTAGAGACGGATGTCGCCGTGATCAGCGCCGCTCGCACCGTCCTCGGTCCGAGGCGGGACCTCATGATCGACGTCCAGAACCGCTGGCAGGAAGTCGCCCAGGCGCTCACGACGATCCGCGCGATCGAACAGTTTCGCCCGTTCTTCATTGAGGCGCCGTTGCCTCCCGACAACCTCGAGGGGTACGCGCGCCTGGCGGCTGCCGTCGACACCCGAATAGCGGTCGGCGACTGGGGCTTCACGGGTCGCCATGAGTTCCGAGACGTGCTCGAACGCGGCAACGTGGACGTAGTCCAGCCGAGCGCCGTGCGGGCCGGCGGGATCAACGAGATAGTGCGGATCGCCGAGATGGCCTATTCGCGAGGCCGTCTCTGCATCCCTCACTCCTGGTGCCACATGGTTGGTGTGGCAGCTGAGCTTCACATGTCCGCTGTCGTACCGAACATGCCGTACATCGAGTTCCCGGTGGCGATACCCGACTCACCGATCATCTCGGAATTGATCGAGCCGAAGATCCAGGTCCGCAAGGACGGGACGATCGAGGTACCGAACCGGCCGGGGTTGGGCTTCGAGCTGAACGAGGACGTGATCAAGGAATTTCGTGTCGAGCCTTATTAGCGATGGTCTTCATTGGCGTTGGTCTTCGCTATGGCTGCGACGCACCTCAGGTGTGATCCCCCCGCGTCCCCACAGGGCATAGATCGGAGCCTCGGCGGGGTTGGGTACTCTCGGGTCATCTTTCGGCGCAGTGCTTCGCTACAAGGCCCTTGTAGTACAAGGACTCTGTAGTATTAGCGAGGGATGATCGGCAGGGTCACCCGTGACGGGTGCGGGCCGTTGTGGAACACGGCCTGCTGGGCGACCACCGCCTCAGCCGCGGACTCCGCGCCCGGACGCCCGCCCGTGTTCAGGTTGCGGTCGAAGCGCGGGAAGTTGCTGCTCGATATCTCGACACGGATGCGGTGGCCGGCCCTGAACAGGTTGCTCGTGTCCCACATGTCGATCCGGTATTCGTAGATCTTCAAGGGCTCGATCAGCGTTGGCTTCTCCAGCGACTCCCGGAACCGGGCCCGCCGAATGCCTTCGCACAGAGCGATCACCCGGCCATCCGGGTGGACATCCACCAATGTCGCCGTGAAATCCGTGTCCCTCGCGCTCGAAGCCGCGTAGATCGTCGCCGTTACGGGGCCGGTCACTTCGACGTCGGAGGCCAGTGGTTCAGACGTGTATACGAGCACGTCCTTGCGGGCTTCGATCTTCGAACGGTCGCGGGGGCCGGTCCGGTCGAGGTTCTGGTACTGCGAGCCCCATGACGGTACCGGGTCGAGAGGGTCGTAGGCGAACCGGTCGGGCTGCTCTTCGGTGGGCGGCGTGGTCGACAACCGTCCGTCGCCCGAAACGTGACCTGAGGTCAACCCCGCCGCGGCGCCGTTACTGTGCAGATAGAACGCCGTAAACCTGGTGCGCGCCAGCGGCCACTCGTTCTCGGACCGCCACTTGTTCTCGCCCATGACGAATAGCCGGATCGGCGGCTCCGAGTCGATTCCGTTGTCGATGCCCTTCAGCCGGCGGTCGTACCAGCGGACCTGCTCCGCCACCAGGTCCTTTGGCGCGTCCGGTCCGAAATCAACGTCGGTGAGGGGTTCAGCAGGCTGGCCGAGTGTTGCGCCCATGCCCAGGTTCTGGTGCGCCCACGGACCGATCAGTATCCTGGTCTGCGTCCGCGCCTCGTTCGAGCCGCCACGCTTGCGCCAGCCGTTGAACTGCTTCAGGGCCTCGTGGAGAAGCGAGTCGTACCAGCCGGTGAAGAAATAGGCGGGCACGTGGATGTCGCCGTACCGCTCCCGGAGGCTGTAGGACTTCCAGAAGTCATCGAACGTGAAGTGCTCGATGACGCTCCGATAGAAGGGAATATCTGCGATATCGTCGAGCGCGGTAGCAAGCGGCAGACGGCGATACACCTCGTCCTGGTCGAGCAGGTTCCTGGCCTCGCGCTGCATCGACCTCCCGACCACGTTGATGAAGAACATCGCAATGTGCAGGTGCAGGACGCCCTCGACGTAGATGTGGCCGTAGTTGTCCTGCTGCGACGCGATCGGCGCGAGCGCCTTGAGGTACTTGCTGCGGAGGGTGGCGGGCAGGGTCTGCGTGAAGCCGGGATAGGAAATGCCGAAGGTACCGATGCGGCCGTTGCACCACGGCTGGCGGCCAATCCACTCGTGGGTGTCGTAGCCGTCGTTGGTCTCGTTGACGTACGGATCCCACGCGCCGTCCGAGTCGAACCGCCCTCGGCAGTCCTGCATTACGACCGCGTAGCCAGCCTCGACGAAGCGCCTCGCCCATTCGACGTACCGTTGCTGCTGGTTGTCGTAGATGGTGCGGAGGAGCAACACCGGGAAGGCGTCGCCCTTCGGCGAGCGATAGATGTCCGCAGAGAGCAGGACCCCATCCCTCATTGGGACCTTCACGTCGAGCTGAAGGCGGAGTGGCTGGCCGGTCGGCTGGCCTGTCGTGGAAGACGCGGGGTAACCAGGGATCATTGTGAGATTGGTCCTTCAGAATCTGGTATCACCGACACCAACTGATCAGATACAAATCGCGGCATCTTGCGACTGATTCGGGCTATCCGCCGAGCGCCGCCCGCAACACCGGCAGCACTGGCCGGTGGGACGCCGGCGACATCAGGTAAACGCCCGGCCACCCCTGGTCGCGTACCCAGCGGATCTGCTCGGCGGCAAGGTCCTGCCCCAGGCGGGCCTGGTCTTCGACCGTCTCAAATTTCGCCATCCGCTTGATCAGGTCTTCCGGGATGACGACGCCGGGCACCTCCGCCATCCGATTGGCGTGCTCGAGGCCAGAGAGGATCATCACGCCGATCAGGATCGGCACGCCGCCCCGGAACGGCTCCAGGACTTCAAGCGCCGACCGCCGGAACACCGGCTGCGTAAACACGTAATCGGCGCCGGCGTCGATCTTCCGCCGCAACCTCTCGACCTCCCGCTCGCGGTTCACGGCCTCGGGCTCGAACCCGCACCCCACCGTGAATCTCGTGCGCGGGTCGCCCTGCCGGCCGAGCGGCTCTCCGCCGAAATCCACCCCTGCGTTCAGATAACCGTGCGCGTACCTAACCATGCCAATCGAGTCCAGGTCGAAGACGGCAGTCGACCGTGGATAGGTTGGCGCCATCTTCGGCGGGTCGCCGGTGATGAACAGCACGTTGTAGATCCGGCGAGCGTGGTACCCGATCAGGCGGCTCTGCAACCCCATGACGTTGAGATCGCGTGTGCTGAAATGCGGGATGAACTCGAGCGCGTCGCCGGTCGCCGCAGTCCAGCCCAGCGACTCCCGAACGACGCTGGCGAAGTCGCCGGGGGGCATGAGTGGGATCCCACGGGAGCCGTCGGTGATGTCCACGGCGTCGGCCAGTCCCGATTCCGCGAGCTCGCGTACGAACTCGACCTTCGACTTCAACAGCCCGGCGCCCGTGCCTCTGGGTGGGAGGGTTTCGACGCTCACTGCGAACTGGTCGGACTTGATCCCGGACTTGATCTTCGCCGAGAACTTCCCGTTGGTCTTCTTGATGTCGTCGCCCGCGGGCGTACGGGCATGTGTGGATAGCGCCGGGGCTACTGTCTTGCCGCCTGCCAATCCGTGCAGGTAGTTGTACATTTCTGCGATGTGGTTGGGGTGGACCTCGCAGCATCCACCTACGAGGTTCACGCCCAAGTTAGCAAACGTCCGTGCCAGCTTGCCCATGTATTCCGGGTTGACGTGCGTCATGTAGCGATGGCCGATCCGCTGGAATCCGCCGGCGTTCGGCATCGCCGACACCAGCACCCGGCGCTCGCGCACCACCGGGACGTCTTTGACCACCTCGTGGAACGCGGTCGCCTCCCAGGGCGCGCAGCAATTGACGCCGACCACGTCCGCGCCGTGCTCGGCCGCGGCATTCACGAAGGCGACGGGGTCCTGTTGCCAGCCGCTGCCGTCCGGTTTCATGCGCAGCGCCATCTCCGCGACTACCGGAGTCCGCGGACCGGCCTGCTTCGCAAGCTTGATGAGGGCGGTCAGGTGGTCGAGGACGCCAAAGGTCTCGAAGAGGACGGCGTCGACTCCCTCGCCGACCAGGGTCTCGAGCTGCCGCTGGTAGATACCTTTCAGGCGGCCGGGAGATTCCTGCCCGGTGCGAGTCGGCCCGACCGACCCCAGAAGAAAGAACGGTCCTTCGACACCCGTCTGCTCACGAAAAGCGACGATGGCCTCGCGCGCGACCTTCACCCCGGCGCTGTTCAGTTCGACGACCCGGTGCCCCTCCCCGACCGGGTCAAGGTGGGTCGAGTTGGCGCCGAACGTGTTGGTGGTGATGCATCGGGCGCCAGCCTGGAGGTATGCGAGGTGGACGCCACGGATGAGTTCGGGGCGGTCGACGTTCAACGCCTCGTAGACGTGGTTCGTCTCCGACAGCCGGCCCGTGCGCTCGAACAGCAGCGAGCCTATCCCACCGTCGGCGAGGACGGCGCCTGACTTCAAGTGTTCGAGCAGCTCACTCATCGGCTACGTGACTCGTGGGATCTAGTGGGTGGGATCTGCTTACTCATGGGATCGGCCGATCGGACGCCTGTCCAGGGGGGGATGCCGGGCATTATTTCAGAACCGGCGCCCCGAATTGCCGCGCCGGTACCCGGAATTACCACCATTTCTACGCACTGATCCCATTGACGCGCCACAGGGGCACATGTAGGCTTCGCGTAGTCGGTTGGGCAGGCGGCATGACCGCTTCGGCAAGACTACCCCAGCCTGGCACAAAAGATCGGTAGGAACACGGTTCCCAACCTGGTTGGGTCGCTCACGGCAGAGCGCCCTCGTTCCTCTTCAACGCCGATCGGTGCGGTTGGACGATCCCATCGATTCCTCGCTTCGGGCTTTCCGCGCGCCTACGGCAATCCTCTGATGTTGGCTGGCGTTCCGTACACCCCAGCGCACTGAAGGCAAGTCCCAGGCCGCGTGAATTCCCACCGGCTTTGCGCGTCGTATTTATGAGGCTTATCGCCTCGTGGAGACCCGGATGACCGAACAGCTCAATGGACAGAAGAACGGAAAGAGGCCGAAACCTCCTTCGCCTGCGGTACGGCCTCTCGGACCAGTACCGAACCTCGAGGACCACGTCCCGCCCGACTGGTGGCGGCGCATCTTCAACTCCGTATATCTCAAGACCGATTCCGACGTTGTCGGCGACCCCAACATCACCCGCAACGAAGTCGACCTCTTCATCTCGACCCTGAACCTGCAGCAGCCGGACGCGCGTGTGCTGGATTTGTGCTGCGGCCAGGGGCGGCACACGTTTGAGCTGGCCAGCCGCGGTTTCATGAACGTCGAAGGGTTCGACCGGTCGCACTACCTGATCCAGAAGGCCCGGGCAACCGCCCGTTCCTCCAATCTGCGAGCGAAATTCCGGGAGGGCGACGCCCGCAAGCTTCCGTACAACCCGGACTCGTTCGACTTCGTGCTGATGCTGGGAAATAGCTTTGGCTACTTCGAGACGGTCCACGACGACGCTCGAGTGTTGCGGGAGATATTCCGCGTCCTGCGCCCGTCAGGGCGGCTCCTGATCGACGTGGCCGACGGCGAGTGGCTGCGGGCTAACTACGAACCACGATCGTGGGAGTGGCTCGACAAAAAGCATTTCGTCTGCCGGGAGCGCACGCTCTCCGCGGACGGACAGCGCATGATCTCCCGTGAGGTCGTGACCCACGTTGAGAAGGGCGTCATCGCCGACCAGTTCTACGCCGAACGCCTGTACACACGGGAACACCTGGCGGGGCTGTTGTCGGCCGCAGGGCTGTCCGACGTCCAGTTCGACGCCGAGATCAAGACGGATTCGGCCCGCAACCAGGACCTGGGCATGATGGGGCGGCGCATCATCGCCACCGCCACGGTCCGGAAGGACTGGGCCGTGCAACGCCTGAAGGCTTCCGGGGCGCTACGCCAGGTGGTCGTGATACAGGGCGACCCCGACCGCCCGGACCGGCTCAAGCCCGACGCGCGCTTCGACAAGGACGACATCGAGACGATCGACACCCTGAAGTCGGCCCTCCAGCAGATCGAGGGTTACCACTTCACGTATCTGGACAAGCATGCCACGCTGATCGACGACCTCCGGCGGCTGAAGCCGAAGATCGATTACGCGTTCAACCTGTGCGACGAAGGCTTTAACAACGAGGCTCGCAAGGAGCTGCACGTCCCTGCCCTGCTGGAGCAGATCGGGATCCCGTACACCGGCGGCAACCCGCAGTGTCTCGCGTACTGCTACGACAAGGCGCTGGTCCGGGGCATTGCGGAGCAGCTTGGCGTCCCGGTGCCCAGGGCCATCTTCGTAAAGCCTGAAGACACGACTTTCGACATGAAGCTCAGCCTCCCGGTGATCGTGAAGCCGAATTTTGGCGATTCCAGCTTCGGGATCACGCAGCGGAGCGTCGCCAACGACCACGGCGAGTTGCTGAACGCGATCTCGGACATCCGCACACGGTTTGGCTACGAAAAGCCGATCCTGGTCGAGGAGTTCCTGACCGGCGACGACCTCAGCATCGGCATCCTGGGCAATCCGCCGACCTCGTACACGGTCTTGCCGATCACCAGGGAGGACTACTCCGCGGTCCCGGCCGACCTGCCGAAGATCTGCGGGTACGAGGCGAAGTGGCAGCCGGACTCACCATACTGGAACATCAAGTCCGTACGAGCCGAACTGCCGGCGAAGACGGAGGAAGACATCGTCGAGCTCTCGCTCCGGCTGTTCGAAAGGCTGGAGTGTCGCGACTACGCCCGGCTCGACTGGCGTCTCGACTCTCGCGGGCGTCCTCGCCTGCTCGAGGTCAATCCAAACCCGGGCTGGTGCTGGGATGGCCACCTGGCGAAGATGGCCGCCCTCGGCGGCATGTCGTACTCGGACCTGCTCGCGAACATCCTGCGGGCGGCGGAGCGACGCATCGCGAGCGACCCGGCGTTCGCCGGGGTGTTCCTGAGCAGCGACGCAACGGCGCGGCCGGCGGTTGCCGGATAGCGGTTGCCAGACAACGTCGCCATGGCGGTCGCCTGCCAGGTAGCGGTTGCCGGGTAGCGCTTGCCAGACAACGGCAGGCCAGATAGCGTTTCAAGGCCGGCGCCATCTTCGTCCATCATGCGCGGCTTGCCCTCGTGCGTCACGCCGCGGGTTGCGTTACGAACACCCGCCGGGTTGCCCTACGTGATGCTCGGAAATCTGCTATCACGCCTCATATCTGATTCAGCCGAAAAGTGATATCAGTTTCGGCACCCTCCGCGAATTGGTATCACCCATCCAATCTGATTCGGCCAGAATCTGATATCAGTTTCCGCAGGTGCCAGTTTGACGCCCCTTCTTCAGGCGCCCAAGCAATCACCTGGCCTCCAGGCGATCGAGAGCCTACGCCTCTACTGGCAAGGGTACCTGTGCGCCCGCCGCGGCGTGCAGACACGGGCTGCTACACCCCCGTCTTGGTGGCCAGCACCCCTGCCACGCCTCTCTCTCGAAGTGACCCTATTTCGTCCGCCGAATAGCCTGCGAACGCAAGTATCTCGTCGGTGTGCTGGCCCAGGAATGGCGCAGCCGAACGGATGCGGCCAGGGGTTCCGGCCATCTTCACGGCGACGCCGATGTTGTGGACCTTCCCTGCCTTTGGGTGGTCCGTCACGACGTCCATGTCGCGGGCCTTGACCTGCTCGTCAGCCCATACCTGCGACATGTCGTAAATCGGCCCCGCCGGAATCCCGGCCTCCTCGAGCACCTTCAGCCAGTGCGCGGTCGGCCTGGTCGTGAAGGTACGCTCCAGCTCAGCTTCGAGCGCCTTCAGATTCCCCATCCGGGCGGCGTTGTTCACGAACCTCGAGTCGGTCAGCAGCTCCTCCCGCCCGATCGCGTGGCATAGCCGCTCCCAGTTCGGCTGGTTCGCTGCACCCAGGTTCATGTAGCCATCTTCGGTCCGCAGGGCCTGGTACGGCGCGGTCAGGCGGTGCGTCGACCCGAGCGGCCCGGCGACGACGCCGGTCGCCAGATAGATGGCGGATTCCCACACGGTATAGGTGAGGGCAGACTCGAGCAGAGACGTCTCGAGGTACTGCCCCTCTCCCGTGCGCAGGCGATGTATGTAGGCGGTCAGGATGCCGTAGAGGGCGAACATGCCGGCGTTGAGATCGGCCACCGGAATTCCGGCCTTGATCGGCGGCATGCCAGGGTAGCCAGTGATCCCCATGATCCCGCTCATGCCCTGCGCCACCAGGTCGAAGCCAGCGCGTTTTGCGTAAGGGCCGGTCTTGCCAAAGCCGGATATCGAACAATAGACCAGGGCAGGGTTCAGCTTGCTCAGTTCGGCATAGCCGAGGCCCAATCGCTCCATCGTCCCCGGCCGATAGTTCTCGATGAGGATGTCGGAGCGGCGGGCGAGCCGCCTGAGCGCCTCCTTGCCTTCGTCGTCCCGCAGATCGAGCACGATGCTGCGCTTGTTGCGATTCAACTGCATGAACGGCACGGATTCGCCGCCCGCGAACGGGCCCCAGGCTCGGACGTCGTCGCCCCCACCCGGTTTTTCTACCTTGATCACGTCGGCTCCCATGTCCGACAGGTGCATGGTGCAGAAGGGGCCGGCCAGGATCTGGCTGCAGTCCAGGACGACCACTCCCTCAAGAGGTTGTCGATTGAGGGGTTGTCGATCGGGCATCGTTGAGTGAGGCTCCTTCAGGTCAACGCGATCCGGGCATTCGCCAGCTATCGCTCGGTGAGCGACCCGCCGTTGATGTTGATGCCCTGCCCGGTGATATACCCGGCCCGCGGGCTGCACAGGAATCCGATCAGCTCGCCGACCTCGGCGTCGGTGCCGACTCGCTTCATCGGGATGTCGGCAACCCGCTTCTGCCAGAACTCGCCTCGACCCATCTTGTCCATTCGTGCGGTATCGGTGAGTCCCGGACAGACCGAGTTCACGGTGATCTGGTACTGCGCCAGCTCCTTGGCCAGGGCCTGCGTAAAACCGTCCACCGCGAAGTTGGCCGCGTTGTACGCCGCGGTGTTGGCAGAACCGCGCTTTCCGGCAGTCGACGATACGTTGACGATCCTGCCTCCCTGGGCCTGCTTGATCAGGTGCCTGGCGACGGCCTGGGAACACAGGAACGTCCCGACAACCTTCACGTTGATCACGTGGCGGAACATTTCTTCGGCGAGATCGACGACGGGGACACGGTCGGCCCCGTAGGGGGCGGCGGCGTTGTTGACCAGGATATCGATCCTGCCGAACTCCTTGAGCGTCCGACCGATCAGTTCCTGAACGTGCCCGGGATTCGCGACGTCGGAGACCAGAGGCAGCGCCCGGCTGCCGTGCGACCGTATCTCCTCGGCCACGCTCTGGATGTCACGCCACTTCGCCGCCTTCTCGTCGTCGGGGAAGGTCGATGGGTCGCGTCCCGTCCCGGTGACGACGACGTCGGCGCCCATCCTTGCGAGCACGCTCGCCGAAGCGCGGCCGATCCCGCGCATCCGCCCCGCCCCGGTGACGATCGCCACCTTCCCCTTCAATTCCCTGTCAGCCATCACTTGCCTCCCGTTGGTGTGGCGGGTACCGGCGTCGGTTGAGCACCGAGGACTACCGGGCCCGCGTACACATCCTGTCCCCTGACCAGAGTCACGTTGACGGTCTGCCCCGCGTTACGCTGGCGCAGCAATCTGGATAGGTCGGTCAGGTCGCGGATCGCCCGTCCGTCGACCTGGATGATGATGTCGTCCACCATCAGCCCTGCGCCGTCCGCGGGCCCTCCCTTCCTGATCTCGACGATCCCCACGCCGCGCCGTACGGGCAGTTTGGCGATCTGTGCCAGCGCCGGAGTGATGTTGATCCCTTCGATCCCGATATCGGGGATCGGCCGATTACCCTCGACGATCAGCAGTTGAGCGACCTGCAGCGCGGCGTTGATGGTAATCGCAAACCCGATGCGTTCGCCCGGGATCTCGGCGGTGTTGATCCCGATCACCTCGCCACGCATGTTGACGAGCGGCCCGCCGCTGTTGCCGGAGTTAATGGCTGCATCGGTCTGGATGAGGTCGGTCAGCAGTCCCCGGCCCGCGTTGATCGACCGGTCGAGGGCGCTCACCACGCCCTTGCTCACTGTGGGACCGCCCGGCAGGGCCAGCGCATGGCCGATCGCAATGACGTCGTCGCCGACCCGCAGCGACCTCGCATCGCCGAACTGGGGCGGTCCGACACCGGCAAGCGTGTCGATGCGGAGCACCGCGATATCGACACTCGGGTCCTCCCCCACCACCTGGGCCGCGAACACGCGGTCGTCGCTGAGGGTCACCGATATCTCCCGTGCCTCATCGACGACGTGCTGGTTGGTCAGGATCCTCCCCAGCTTGTCGAGGACGATTCCGGTCGCGGCGCCGGGACCGGAGAAGCCGTTCACCTGGATGTGAACGACCGACGGCCTTACGAGCTCCACGATATCGGCGGTTGTGATCCTGGTTGCCAGCGGAGTCGGTTGCGGGCGCGGGGTCGGCTGCACGGTCGGCGTGAAGGTAGGAGTCGCCTGCGGAGGTACCGGGGTCCGCGGGGTGGGAGTTGGACTGGGCTGCGGAGTCGGCTGCGCGGTCGGCGTGAAGGTAGGAGTCGCCTGCGGAGTTACCGGGGGCTGCGGCGGCGGAGTTGGACTGGGCTGCGAAGTCGGAGGGTTCGGAGAGGGGGCGGGAGGCGAGGCAGTGGGAGTGGGTATCGGCGAAGGCGTCTCAGTCACGGCCGTCGGCGTCGGACGAGCGCCCGGTACGCAGCCCGCGATGACCAGCGCGGCGAAGCAGGCCGCCAGTCCCGGACGTATTACCCTGCGGGCGAGGATCAAGTATCCGTCCCCTCGTGGTGAACCCTAATCGTAACGCCCCATATAATTGCCCGGTTGACTAATCCTCGTAGTTCAGACCTGATTTCTGTCGCCGCTCGCAGGGCGCGATCGGATGCCGGCATGATGCTGGCCGTCGCAGCAGGCGTGATCATCGCCGCGACCGTCCTGGGCGGTGTCGTCACTTACCTGCGCAGCCTTGAACTCGTCGCGCTCGGCAACACCATCGACGGGCTCGGCACGTCCAGGAAGAACTTTCAGGTCGTCCACCGGCGGGTCCCGTTTACCCCCGCCGCGTTCGACGAGCGGACCGCAAAGATTTCCGCTGCACGCGAGCGGCACCTCTCGGCATTCGACGATGGCGAGGGGCACTTCATCAGGTCGCCACGCTACCGGTGGGGCTTCGCGGAAGGCACCGAGGGCGTCCGCCCGAGCACGCAAGACTCCCAGGCATTCATGCAGCGAATGGCCGGGATCGATTCACATGTGCGCTACACCGCGGGCCGGCCTCCCGGCGACGACGTACGGTTCGATGGCCGTGTCCCCGTTGTCGAGGCCTCGTTGCTCGATCGACGCGCCCGCGAATTCGATGTCCGGGTGGGCGACGTGGTCGAGTTCGAGGCCGGCGGGGATTCGCGCGGCCGGATCCGGGCGGTCGTAACCGGCCTCTTCCAGCCCGTCGACCTGCGGGCGAGCTACTGGAATGGGTTCGGCGACTCGTTCATTGCCCCTTCCTTCGACAACGAGCCGCCGGTCCTCCCGCTGTTCGTCAACGGCGACGTGCTCTGGACTGTCGCGTCCGTGACCCCCGGCGCCGTATCGGAGGTCACGTGGATAATCCAGACCGACCCCGCGAACCTTCGCAATATGCATCCATCCGAAATCCTGGGCGCCTACGACCGTTTCGAGGCCGAGGTCGAATTACAGGTGCCACGGTCGACGGTGTTCAGCGGCCTGGATCCGGCCATCCGGAACCTGGAGCGCAGGATCCTGTTCGCGCGAATCCCAATGTTTCTGATGGGGGCTCTGCTACTGGCTGTCGTTGCGTATTACATGGTGATGGTCGCCGGCCTGCTGGCCGACAAGCGCCGCGCGGACATCGCGATGCTGCGGAGCCGGGGCATCAGCGCCCTGCAGATCGGCCGCCTCTACGCCATCGAAGGCGTCGCCATCGTGGGGATCGCCGCAATCGCCGGCCCACTGATCGCCCGCTTCGTCATATCGCAGCTTGGGCGCCTGCCGGTCTACGAACCGGTCACCGGCGGCGCGGCCCTCCCAACCGAGCTTTCCTGGGTCTCCTTCCTGTGGGCTGGCGCAGCCGGAATCGCAGCGCTGGCCATCCTCGCGGTACCGGCCATCCTGGGTGCACGCACGGACATCGCGGGCGCGCGCCGGGCAAGCGGCAGGCCGGCGCGTGTCCTGTGGTTCCAGCGCTTCTATCTCGACGCCGTCGTGCTGGTACTCGGGGGACTCGTGCTGTGGGAGCTGCGCACTCGCCGAACCGTGGTCACGAGCGGGCTCGAAGGCCAGCAGAGCGCGGACATCACGATGCTGTTCGCGCCCGCCCTGATACTGGTCGGAGTCACGATCGTCTTCCTGAGGGTCTATCCGCCGCTGCTGCGGCTGCTCGCCTGGGCGGCCATGCCCAGGGCGCCGGTATGGATGGCCATGCCCCTCTGGCGCCTCTCGCGCAATCCGTTCCAGTACGCCTGGCCGATGATGCTTCTGGTGCTCGCCGCTGGCCTGGCGGTCCTGGCCGCCGCCCTCGGTTCGACCCTCGAGCGCAGCAGCCGGGAAAGGAGCGCCTACCAGACCGGATCGGACATCCACGTGTCGTCCGCACGCGCCACGGGATTGGTCAGTCCGGCGACGATGAGCGCCATACGAGCCGTTGACGGGGTGCGCGAGGCGTCGCTGGCCCTGCGAACCAGCGGAGATATCGGCACCACCGGCCGTGGAGAGGGCTTCGATCTCCTTGCCGTGGAGTCCGAACGACTCGAGGAAGTGCTCTGGTTCCGCG
>JACPRT010000171.1 GCA_016189845.1 Chloroflexota bacterium
CCTGGTCGGCGGTGCGCTGGTCTACGCCGTGTGGGGCGACAGCCGGCGTTTGCGGTATCTGGCAGGCGGGGCCGCCATCGCCGTGGTCGCATTCGCCATCCTGTTCTCCCTCGCACGGGAAACCTCGCCCGTCCAACGCCTGGCAGAGAGGAACCAGCTGCTGGCGAGGATGGTCCAGGAAGGATTCACCGAGAACGCTCGAGTCGTGTCGGTGCGCGCGGCGTTGCAGGCGTTCGCGGCAGACCCCATCACTGGATGGGGCCCGGAAAACTTCTTCGTCGCGTTCCGAAAATTCCAGCGACCCGAAGATTTTGACACCCCGCCGGAAAACCAGGACCAGACTCACAACCGGCCGCTGGAAGTGCTCTCGGGGACAGGGCTCATCGGTTTCCTGCCGTATGCCGCGATGTGGGTGCTCATCTTGATGCTCGCGATACGGCGCGTCAGACTTGAGCAGGCGTCTCGCCTCTTTGCGGCTCTGATCGCGGGCGCGGCCCTCGCCTATCTGGTCCACCTGCTGTTCCTGTTCGAGACATCGAACGCCATGCTGCTGTTTGTGACGCTGGCTGCCTGGGCTGGAGGCGCGGAAAAGGCGGTTTCGGCCCTGCCGGAGAAGGTCGAGTTGCCGGTGCCCGCCTCGCAGGCAGCGAGGCGTTCGATCGACCGGCGTCAACGCCGCGCGGAGTCTAGGGCCGCAAGTTCCAAGTCTGAGGTATCAACTCGCGATCCGGCTGTTCGGCAAGCCGAACGAATCGTTCTCTTTTTCCAGATCCGACGTCTTCTTTCCCGGATGCCCCGCGAAGTCGTCGATTACGGGCTGCCGGCCGCGGTCGGAATCGCGGTCCTGCTGACCCTGTTTGGGATGAACGCGCGCATCCACCGGGCAGCCTACTTCGTGATCAGGCCCGCTCCCCTGGATGAGATCGCGCCTCGCCTCGCAACCTTCCCCGGGCTGGGTACTCTCGGTCGCACGCAATTCGCCGATGTCGCGGCGGGCCGGCTGCCCACGGTTGACCCCGCGGCTCGCGACGAACTCATTGCGATCGTGATCGCCGAACTCGACAGGGCCATCGAGTCCGAACCCGAAAACATACTGGTCCGGCTCGCCGCTGCAAGGTTCTTCGGCGTCGCATCGCAGTGGCGGCTGGACCTGCTCGCCCGCGCACGCGCCGAGACCGACAAGGCGCTTCGTCTCGGGCCTCACACTCATGAGGCGCACGCGCAGGCGGTGGAGCAGGCGCTTCGTGAAAAGGACCTCCCGTCGGCCCGCGCCGCGGTGCAGATCTGGAAGACGGAACACCCCAATCAGGGCGCCGAGTCGATCAACAGGTTCGACTCCCGGGTCGAAGCCCTTGCCTCCGAACTGGCGGGGAAAGGCTCAGGCGCCGGCGGCTAGCGCACTCGCGCGGAATATGCGCCACGCGCCTGAGTGGAAACACGGATGCCAGCAAAGAACCGCGAAAAGAAGGCTCGCGCCGGCAGGCCCGCATCAAGGCCAGTTGCAGGAATCAAACCGGCACTCGGCAGGATCGACGTTGCGATCGAAGCCTGCTGGCTGGCCGCGGCCGTACTCGTGCCGCTGATCGTCCTGCCTGAAACGTCGTTCCTTTCTTTCACATCGGTCCCGAAGATCGCCGTCTTGAGAACCCTGGCCGGAGCTACGCTGATGCTAATGGCCATCCGGTCGGCATTGGCCCCGCGTTCCAAGGCAGCGAATATGCCTGGGGCGAGCGGTGCGCCGGGACCACAGGACAAGTCGGCGCTGGCGTCAGCCTGGACATGGCTGAGCGCAACGCCAACCCGCGCCGCCGTTGCTGCGATGCTGGGAGTCCTGGCCGTCACCGCTCTATCAGCCATCGCCTCACTTTCGCCGTACCTGAGCGTGTGGGGCAGGGACCCGGGCGGTGACGGCTACGACCTGTACACAACCGCCTGCTACGTAGTGCTTGGACTGGCAGTCGTCGTTCTGCTCCGCCGGCCTGTACAGGTGTGGCGACTGCTGGCAGCCGTCACCGCTACCGGCGCCGCGGCCGGCCTGATTGCGGCGCTGCAGAACTACGGCTTCTCGCCATTCGATATTTCCGGCACGGCAGGCGTACGGGTCACCGGCACCGCGGGAAACCCCATATTTCTGGGCGCACTCCTCGTGCTGACGCTTCCCGCCTCCCTCGCCACCCTGGCGTACGTCGGAAACGGGTCCGGTTTTCGAAGAACGGCCTGGTGGGTGCTCGCGGTTCCAATCGCCGGCGTACAGGTCGCCGCCCTCGCGTTCACGCTCTCGCGCGGGCCGTGGCTCGGGGCCGCGTTCGCGATTCCGACCCTCCTGGGTCTGATGTGGTTCTACGGAACGCGAAAGGCTGCGACGGCGCTGGCGGTCGTTATCGCGTCGTCCATCATCCTCACGTTTGTCGCACTTTCCTTCCCGACCTGGATTCGACAGGCGCCCACATCCGTGGCTCAAGGGGTCGAGCGGCGCCTCAACGAAGCGGTGTCACCGGGCAGCGTTGTCGCACGCGCAGCAACCGCAGACGAAGAGGTCTCCCAGGGCCTGAGCGGGCGGATCGACCGCTGGTCCACGTCGGCAAGACTCTCGTGGACTCGCCCGCCGGTCCCCGAAGGCGCGGACCCGGGCCGGTTCGTGCGGATCTTCACCGGATACGGCCCGGACATGTTCCGGTTCGTGTTCCCGCTCAGGGCGCCCGCCGCACTGGCTGCGGTCCGCACCGACGCCGCACACAACGACCATTTGAACAGGCTGGTTGAGCTCGGAATCCTGGGCTCCATCGCATACGTGATCCTTGGTATCGCGGTGGTCGCTGCGATCGTTAACCTGATCCGCGGTGCGCGGCGATCGGGCAAGAACGAGGCCGCATTCGTTGGGATCGGACTGGCCGCCGCCTTCATCGGTCGCGTCGTGGAGCAGGGTTTGGGCATCGCCAAGCCGGGCGATCTCACCGTCGAGTGGCTGCTATTGGGACTCGCGGTCGCGGCCCCTGCCGTATTTGGCCTCCTGGAACGACCTGTCCAACCTGTGGCGCCGCTGCCGACGCAATCGCGCGGGTCTGGATCGTCAAGGCGCGGGGGTGCAGCCGCCCCGTGGATACCGGTCGTGGTCGCGGCGGCGATTGGGGTGGCCGCAATCGGGGCGCTGACGTGGGTGAAGGGGATCAACTACCTGCGGGCCGACCGCGCCGCCAGGCAGACGACCGTCATCTTCAATTCGGATCCAGGCGAGGGTCTGCGCCAGTTAGAGGCGGCAATCACGCTGGCGCCCGATGTCCGCGATTACTATCACCGGCAGTCCCTGATGTTGCAGGCAGTGGGCGACGCCGACCCGGCGCGATTACAGGCGTTCCTGCGTGAGGCCGTTGCCGCGGACTTGCATGCGGTAGAGCTGAATCCGATGTCGATCGACTCCAACCTCGCCGCAGCCTATTCGGCGTGGCGAGTCGCGCAGACGGGGGATGTCCAGATGGCGCTCCAGACCCTGGCCATCTACGAACGGCTGGCTCAACTGACTCCGCAGAACCCGCTGGTACAGGTTCGCCTGGAGGCGCTGAGGACCGCGGTCAAGGTCACGCCCGCAGCCCCATAGCCATCGAAACCGCGCCAGGACGTCGGCTCACGGCTCCCCGAGCTGGACCCCCTCGAGAATCTCCTGAAACCGGCTCGCACAGGCGTCATCGAATGTCTTCGGGCAGCCCATCTCGATGAAGTACGCAGAGTCACCGGCGCCGGCCACGACCAGCCGAGTCACCCACTTTTCGTCCGGGGGGACCAGCAACAGTTCGGTGGCGGGCGCACCGTCTACGGTGAGAGCGCGCCGGGTACGTTCCGAACCCAGATTCGCCAGCGCGGATTTCGCCTGATCGACTGCGCCCTCCAGCGTCCAGCCTCCCGACTTGCGCAGTCGACGGATCCGCACGCCGGTGCCAAGGTTCGACTCGTCCAATCCGAAGCCCTCAGCCTTCTGGAGCTGAAGGGAGGGATCTGCGATCAGGGCCATCTGGGTGTCGTTCCGGGCCACAGCCCATGCAGAAGGCGCCATTAGACTCAATTCGAGACGTTCGTTCGAAATACGGTACCCGCTGGCGGCCGTCGCTAGAGGCCCGTACCTGGCCGCGGCGTCCTGCACCTTCGTCGCGGCCGCAGACATTGCGTCGGCCGCCGACCTGCGAAGCGCCTCCAGTTCCGGCGAATCTGCGCGACCGCAACAACTCAACGAGTTTGCGACCTCGCTCGCCCACGCCTGCCGTTTCGTCAGCGCTTCGACCCATTCAAGATGGGCGCCGCCCAGTTCGTAGTCGATATCGACCGCGGAGGTTGCAGTGCAAAGCACACCAAGCCGGGTAGATTCCACGAGAACGAGATCGGCCTGCCCGCGAGCCGTGGCGCCGGGCCATCCGTCCTGGGTATGGGAGACCCACCACTGGGCCGCGCTCATGATCGGCCCCATGCGTTCCCAGTAGGTCCGAAAGGCCTCTCGCGATTCATCAGCCGTTCTCGGCGCCGGCGGCGGCGGCACGGTCGGAGTCGGTCCAGGAATCGTCCCTGCCCCGCCCACGAACGTTCCGGGCGGGGATGCCTTGCAGGCGGGTATCGCGACCTGAATCGGCGGCGCCGAAACCGCTGGCCGGGTTGCAGCAGCGGTCGCGGTAGCACCAGCGGAAGCGGTAATCCCGGCGGGAACGGAAGGATTTGTCGTGGGTTGTGGGGTCGGGCCAGGCGCCGGAGCGCTGCGACCGCAGATCCCGGCCGCCAGGACGGCCAATGTCATTGTCACGACGACGATCGCCGCCAGTGGCCGACCCAACGTCGTGAGCGGGGGCAACTTCACCTGCCGAGTCGCTGGGTCGCCTTGACCTTCACCACCCCGGTGAAATCGCCGGGCGCCTGCCCGGCTTCGAACAGCCCTCCCAGGCCTATGCGTCCCGCCGACCGGTCGGTTACAGACCAGTCGTACAGGACCCCGGGGATTTGAACACCGTTCTCATCCCGGGCGATCGCCCGGAACTGAACGGCCTGGCCAGACTTCACCGCTGCGGTCGACGGCACGATCTCGAGTGTGGTCATGCGACCCGTGATGGTGAGGGTCGTAACGGCCTCGGCCTCGACGATGCCGGCTGGCGTGTCCTGCCGCGCGACGACCTTGATCGCATCCGGAAATGTCCCGGCAGTCCCGCCGGCCTTGAATTGACCCAGGTTGTCGACGGTCCCGGCCAGCGGGTCGAGGACCTGCCAGCTCAGAGTGACGCCACCGGTTATTCGTTCACCCGAGTCCAGCGCAATCGCGCGAAGAATGAAGGTCTCGCCGCCGGCAAGGAGGAGATGGCCTGGAATCGACTCGACCTTCGCGAGCGGGTTGGGGAGTACCACCGGCCGGACTGTGACGCTTGCACGGGCCGAAACCGTCATTGGTGTGGGAGTCCCGTTAGTGGTGGCGATGTATTCGACGGCGTCTGGATACGTTCCGGGCTCGGCGCCGGCTACGAATGACCCGTCGCTCTTGATCGTTCCGGCCTTCGAATCGCGCACGACCCATTTGACGTTGCTGACACGCAGTGGACGACCTGCAGCGTCCAGCGTGACTGCCTGAAACTTGAACGGAGCGCCGGTGATGATCCGGGCATTCGCCGGGAGTATGTGGGCCGTCGGCTGGGTCGAGACTGCGCGGGGTTCCACAACGCGAAGTGTGATCGCGGTTTCGGCTCTCGAATTGCCTGCCTGGCCGGCCACTCTGACGGCCCCCGGATACTCGCCGGGAGCCGCAGATATGGTGAGGTATCCGAGCCGGTTGATCGTCCCGACGTCGCTCGACGCCGTCTGCCAGTCGAAGCGGGTTTCCGGGACGATGCGCCCGGCGCCATCGTAGCCGACTGCCTGCAGACGGATGATCTGGCCCGGTGCGGCCTCGATGATCGGCGGAATCGCCTCGATCTCGACGACCGTTGGGGGTGGCGCGTCGCCCTGAACCACCACCTTGACATGTCTGCTCGTGCCGCTGGCGCCATTCGGTGTGGAGATGAACGCGCTGACTATCAGCGCCTGGGGGTAGTCGCCGACCTGGCTCGAAGCCCGGAAGAGCGGTGGCGAATTGGGGGTGGTAGCCGGTTCGATCGTTCCGGCCCGTGCGTCTTCCACCTTCCATTGGTACTCGATCCCCGTCTCGATCGGACGGCCGCTCTGGTCGAACGCTGCCGCAAGCAGCCTCACCGTGCGGTTGGGGCGCAGGCTAAGCTCCCTGGGCAGGGCGGTGAGCTCACGAATCTCTCGGGTCACCACCTGTCCCTCCAGGACGGTCACCGAGGCGATCGTTTCAAGTTCCACCTTTGGCGCTGGCTGAAGCGTCGGTGGAACATAGTCGGGCCGGCCGCCGCCACACGCGACAAAAACCGTCGCGACTACCGCGGCGGCACCCGTGATCAAACATTTGCCCAATACACCCGTCAATTCATGCCGCCAGCATCGTTGCTCGGAACGCGCGCCGAGCCCTCGGCGGAAAGCGAGAGCGTCTCGCCATCCGCGATCATGTCTACCGTCAGCACCGTTTCCTTCAGCAGGAGCCATCTGAACCGCACGACGCGGCCCTGTATCAGGTCAGGAATTATCGACCCGCCGTCGTACCGATAGCCGTCCGGCAATACCACTTGCACCGACAGATCGCGCCCGAGCGTGCCGGGTTGCGGCTGCAACGAAAGAGAATACGTCATGGAATCGTTCCCCCGTTTGCGCAGGGGGTCGGGCACGGCGTATACGAAGCTCACGGTACGGGAGTCTGCAGGCGGTACCGTGAGCAGCCCCGCGACGTACGTCCCGGCGCTGTCCTGCCGCACCTCGACGGTATCGGTACCGATGCCAATGACGCCTGCCGCCTCTGCGACGCTGTACCTCGGTAGTGGCAGCAGGTCCGATGACACCACTTCGGCGCCGGAAGCCAGATAGGCGCGTACCAGATTCCAGTAGCACGCATTCTTGAGGGATTCGTACGCGCTATCCCGGTCCGCGAACTGGCTGTCGCAATTGTCTCGACCCTGAACACTCAGATTTCGGTAGCGAAGCGTGAGAGTGGCCCGCGCCGGGCCGTCCGCCGCCAGCTCGATCCGATACGTCAGCCCGCGCTCGATGTTCCGGTCGACCTTGCTCCAGCCGACGTTGGAATCCACCACGATCACGCGGTCGGTGTCGCCATCGGCAAGTTTCCCGCTCCATCCGTAACCCTCGATCAGGCGCTGAGCCTCCGGGTCGTCGAGGTAGACGAGGATCTGCCTCTCCTCCAGTGCCGACTGGGCCGCCGCCCCGATGTCCAGCACGCGGGCACGGCCTTCGGGGCCGTCCAACCGATCGAGCAGGCCCTGGAAAACGGCGTCCATGTACTGGCGGCCCTGCGCGTCGGTACCCCGCTCCAGGTCGGCAAGCAGCTCGTCGGCCGGGATCAGGCCGTTCGGCGTTTCGAGCGCACCGAACGCCTCCGCCAGACGCAGGAACGTCCACGGCGTCAGCGCCATCACACCGTCGACCTGACGGCCGGTGCCCAGGCGGTAGATGTCCCGGGTGATCTCGGCAGTGGACGGGAAGTCGGGCTCCCAGGTGGCGTCACGCAGGAGCCACACCGGTGCGTTCATGTACTTCTCGAGCAGTTCGGGCGGCTTCGGATAAAGAGCAAGCTTCGACAGGTCGTCGATCTCGACCACGTCCTGGTACACATTGCTGACCAGCTCGCCGCCCGAAAACGTGACGAGCCACACGCCGGACACGAACCCGCCGCCCGCCCTCAGCTCGTCGGAGGTCTGCCCGAGCAGGAGGTACGTCTTCGGTTGCTCCGCGCCGAGCAACTCGGGCGCGATTCCCGGCAAATCCCTGGCAAGGACGATGCTGCCGGCGACCCTCTCGACGAGCCCGGTCAGCCGGGACTTCAGGAGCGACTCCCGGTCCCCGCGTGGCCCGGTCACCGACTGGGCGATCAAGGTCAGGGCTTCTTCGACGTCCCGCGCGGCGGCGACGAAATCGTCATGACGCTCGTCCATCAGTCGCAGCGCTTCCAGCAGACGAGGACCGTCGCTCAGGAGCCCGGAGCCACCCTCGGAAATCAACTTGAAAGCGGCTTCGCCGGCGAGCAGCCCGCGTGCGCCTCCGACCGCGACCAGTTCGGTCGCACGTAGCACCGACTCCAGCCTCGGAAGCTCGGCGTAGAGGTCGCTGTCCGCGAACTCAGCAGGCGCGGCCAGGTTCGCCTTGTGGACCGCCTCCCGCGCTCGCGCGGCGGTTCCCTCCAGACTCTGCAACCTCGCCGCCAGCCTCGGGATGTCCAGTTGCCCCGACTGGAGGACGCTGTCGATGTCGTCGATCGCAGGTTGTGCGATCACGATGAGGTCGCCGACCGCCTTGACTGCGGCCGCGGCGCTCGTGCCCCAGTCGACCGCCTGCCTCAGGCGCGCCTCCGTCTGGTCCAGGCGGACCGCATCATCCCGCAGCCACCCCATGAGCCGTTCCGGCGGACTCTCGGGCTTCAGTCTCTCGGAACGATCGAGTGTTGCGTCGGCCTCGACGAACATCTGGAGCGCAAGCAGCGAGTCCGCCGCGAACCGACCGCCGGCGAACGCCCGATAGGCCTCGTCCAGCGGCCCGATGGCGACGCCGTAGATCCTTCTCAACTCTTCAGCCCCGCCGGTCGCGCTTGCCGCGCTTTCGAGGTCGAGGGGCAGCCGGTCCACGACCGACCGCGTCATGCGGATATCGTCGCCGAAATACGGCAGCCAGCCCAGCAAGATCGCGGCGGGACGGACCGGCCATGCCAGGGTCCGAAGGCGGGAGGCGGCGGGCCGTGCGTCGATGAACTCATGCCTGAGCAGGGCTACCGCTGCGGCGTCGCCCGACGCCAGCGTGCTGGCCGAGCTCTCGAGGGCGGCCAGGCGCCCGCGGAGGGCGCGGACCTGCGTGGTCACGGCGACGACCCAGATTGCCGCCACCAGCGCAAGAGTGGCAATCACCGCCAGCGCGGCGTATCTAACCCTGCGGCGCCTCGCCAGGGCGCGCAGAACGCCGATCCGCCTGAAATAATCCACTCTCACCTGTTCTTGCGGGCGCCGCGCTCGCGCAGGAGCGGCGCCACACCGTTGGCGATGCTCGACTTGCCTGCACAGGGGAGTCCGGTCAGCCAGAGCGTGAACCCGGCCGGGCGATTTCTTTCAAGCATGCAGGCTATTGTCGCGTGCGCAGGAACTCGATGGTTTCGGCCAGCCCGGACGCAAGCTGGACTCGTGGTTGCCAGCCGAGCTCCTGGCGCGCCTTCGAGGCATCGAGCCGGATTTTCCGGAGGTCGCCCGGGCGCGGCGGCGCTTGCACCGGGGCCCTGTCGTAGCCGATCAGAGAGGCCATCTGACGAGCAAGCGTCGCCACCGCAATCCCCTCGCCGGTGCCGATGTTGTAGGCGGTGGGCCCGCCGCGTTCGGACGCAAGTTCGAACGCCCTGACGACGTCGCCCACGAATATGTAGTCCCTCTCGTCGGCGCCGTCGCCAAAAATCCTGACCGGTTCGCCCGCCAGCATCGCCCGGCCAAAAATCGCCACGACCCCCGCTTCGCCGTGCGGGTCCTGGCGTGGGCCATAGACGTTGGCCAGCCTGACCACCGAGTAGTCGAGGCCGTATACGGCCCGGTAGGTGCCGAGGTAGACCTCGCCGGCAAGTTTGGACGCGCCATAGGGGGACACCGGACGACACGGGTGCGTCTCCGGCACAGGGAGGGATTCTGGTTCCCCGTAGATGGCCCCTCCGGTCGATGCGAAAACGACCTTGGCCCTGGCATCCGATGGGACGGCCCGCACCGCCTCAAGCAAATTGAGCATGCCCAGGATGTTGATCTCCGCGTCCAGCAACGGTTCGCGTGCCGACACCGCCACGCTCATCTGCGCGGCGAGGTGGAAGACGACCTCAGGCGATTCGGTCTTGACTACGTTTCGAAGGTCGGGCGAACGAATGTCGATATGGTGCAACTCGGCGGATGGATTCAGGTTCTCACGCCGGCCGGAAGAAAGGTTGTCGACGACCACCACACGATCGCCGCGCGACACGAGACGGTCGACCAGGTGCGAACCGATGAATCCCGCGCCGCC
>JACPRT010000175.1 GCA_016189845.1 Chloroflexota bacterium
CGGCCGTGGCCTTGCGCTGTTTGCCGGCGTCTGCGCGGCGTTCACGCTGGCCCTTGCATTGTCCACGTATACCGCCGCGCGACCCTGGCAGTTCGCCACCGCTGGCGCCGCGACGCTCGCGTTGCTGGTCGTATCGCACCTGGTGCTCGGAGCGACGCCGGTCCGGACGAACAACCTGCTCCGGCGCATGCTCGCGCCAGTGGCCAGACTTCTCGCCCTGTCAGTACGAATCCCGCCGATCGATCGCGTGATGAATCATGGCCTGCGACCAGCGGTCACCGCCGAATCTCCTGCCGGAGACGTGACCGCAGCTCTCGCGCAAGACCTCGAACGGCTCGAACGGACCAGCCTGGAGGGCGACAACGGCGAGCTGCGCATGATCAAAGCCGTGCTGAGCATGGACACCGCCCGGGTGAGAGAGATCATGCGGCCGAGAGTCGACATGGTGACTGCGCGTGCCGACGCACGCCCCGAGCAGCTAACGAGGGTCATCAACGATCGCGGGCACTCGAAAATCCCGATTTACGCCGAGACGATCGACGAGATCGTCGGGGTCGTATACGCCCGCGACCTTTTGCGGCTCCAGGACGGCGACGGCCAGGGGCCGGCGACGGCCAGGGAGATCGCGCGCCCGGCGATCTTCGTGCCTGAGTCGCAACGTCTCGAGCAATTGCTGAGGGAGTTCCAGCGGCATCGGACCGAGATTGCGATCGTTGTCGACGAATACGGCGGTGTGGCCGGCCTGGTGACTGTCCAGGACCTGATCGAAGAGATAGTCGGCGAACTCGTCGACGAGTTCGACCGCAATGAGCCCGATGTCGAGCGGATCAGCGAAGCCGAGGCCACGATGGACGCCCGCGTCCCGATCGACTCGCTCAACGACCTGTTCGGCGTCGCCATCACCGCGGAAGGCTTCGATACCGTGGGCGGGCTGGTCTACCGTGAGCTAGGAAAGATGCCGGTCGTGGGCGACACGGTCGATGTCCAGCGCCTCCGCATCGCGGTGGAATCGACGATGGGCCGGCGTATCCGGAGACTGCGAGTCAAGCGCATGCCGGAGATGTCCGACACCGCGGTATAAAGACCGAGGCCCCCCGGATCGGCCGGGGGGCCTCTTGCTCATACCTGCGAACCGGAACCTAGTTGGTGGTGTTCTTGTTCACCACGATCAGCGGGCCCTTCCCGATGCCGCCCTTGTCGCCGGTCGCTTTGACCGTGAGGACGTCGCCGGTCTTGACGCTCGACGGCAACTCGACGTTCTGGACCCAGAAGGCGCCACTCAGGTTGCCTTCGACGGCCGCGGCGGTGCTCAGGGTCGTGGACCCTGCGCCGCTTTCAATGGTCAGCGTGATCTTCTCGGCCGGCTGGAAGCCAGCGCCGGCGATGTCGACGGTCGTCTTGCCCGTCTTGATGTCGACGATGCCGACCGCGAACGTACCACTCGAGTCGTACACGAACACGACACCGGCCGCTCCGCCGGCCTTACCCTCGGGACCAGCAGCGCCGCGAGCGCCGACCTGGCCGGTCGAGCCACCCACACCCTGAGGCCCGGCAGCACCGGCAGGGCCGGTTGCGCCGGCAGGACCGACTGCGCCGGTTGCACCGGCAGAACCGACGGGACCAACAGGGCCGACAGGACCCGTTGGTCCGGCAGCACCTGTTCCGCCGGCAGGACCGGACGGACCCTGGGGTCCCTCTGGGCCCGCAGCGCCCTTACAGGCGACCACCAATGCCGCAATGAGCGCAAGCGTCAAGAGGACGATGAGAGCAGGAGCTCTTCCTCTTACCGAACGTGTCATCGAGCCCCGTCCTCCGTTCTAGTTTCTTGAAAGAATAAACCGCGGTGTCAAAAAGAGCCGACGTTACGGTTGGGCAATCGCGCGCCACAGGCACAGTGCCAAGGCGCACAACGGCAGCCATCATATTCTTGGCTTTTCGAGACTGTCAAGGCAATTTGCTTTGTATTGGACTTGTTTTCTTCATCGTTTGAGCAGCACGGCGAAAAAATGAAGACGTGGGAAGCAGGATGTTATACTCCGTCACTGGAATAACGAGATGTGGAGACATCGAGGCACTTGGATCGCGAACACAAGAGCGCAGTCGTCGGTGAGAGCCGAATTCACGAGACCGACACCGGCTCAGTCGAGGTGCAGGTAAGCCTGCTGACCCGGCGAATTGCGGAACTAAGCGGGCATTTCAAGGTGCATCAGCACGACCACGCAGGCCGGCGAGGCCTGATGCGGCTGGTAGGCGAGCGCCGCAGGTTGCTCCAGTACCTCAGCCGCGAAGATGTCGGCCGGTACCGCACCCTGGTCGCCAGGCTCGGTCTTCGAAAGTAGCGCCCCGCCTCAGGGGCGCTTCCGTTTTTTTCATCCCCGCCGCGCGTCGCGCGGTGTGACTCAATTCCAGAAGGAAGTCGCTTCATGGCCCAACCCCAAAAATACGAAATCGAGATCGCCGGCAAGAGTCTCCAGTTCGAGATTGGACGCGTCGCAAACCTGGCGGGCGGCTCGGTGACGGTTCGCCTCGGCGACACGGTAGTCCTCGTGACGGCCTGCGCCTCCAGGACGGCGAAGTCCGGCGCCGATTTCTTCCCGCTGACGGTCGACGCGGAAGAACGCATGTACGCTGCAGGCAAGATACCGGGGAGCTTCTTCCGGCGCGAGGGCCGCCCGGGTACCGACGCCGTCCTGATGGCCCGCATGACCGACCGGCCGCTCCGGCCGCTCTTCCCCAAAGGTTTCTACAACGAAGTCCAGATCATTCAGACGATCCTCTCGGTCGACCACGAACACCAGCCAGACATAATCGGCATCATCGGCGCCTCTGCCGCTCTTACGATCTCGGACATCCCATTCGACGACCCCATCGGCGCCTGCCGGGTCGGATATGTCGATGGCCAGCTCGTCGTCAACCCGACCTACGAGCAGCTACAGGACAGCCAGCTGGACCTGATCGTCGCAGGCACGGGCGACGCCATCCTGATGGTCGAATCGGGCGCGAAGGAAGTGCCCGAGAGCGTGATCGTCGATGCCCTGCGACGCGCCCAGGAAGTCAACGGCACGGTCGTCGAAAAGATCCGCGAGATGCAGCGGGCGGTCGGAAAGACCAAGTGGACCGTGCCTGCAGACCAGTGGCACGATGCGGCGACCGCCGAAGCCCGGTCATTCCTGGGTAGCCGTATCGCAGAGGCCCTGAAGCTTCCAGGCGGCAAGCAGCAGCGCAACGACCGGATGCGGGAGCTCAAAAGCGAACTGATCGCAGCCTTCTCCGAGAAGCACGACCAGGCCATCCTGGGCGCAGTGTTTGACGACCTCGAGGGCGAGGCGGTCAGGGAGGCGATTCTGGCAGAGTCGCGGAGGCCCGACGGCAGGTCGCTCGACGAGCTCAGGCCACTTTCGTCGGAATTGAGCTTCCTCCCGAGGGCGCACGGGAGCGCCCTGTTCACGAGAGGGGAGACTCAGGTCCTCTCGGTCGTGACCCTCGGGTCCGTCGGGGACCACCAGAAGATCGACTCGCTGAGCCCCGAGACCGAAAAATACTTCATGCACCACTACAACTTCCCCGGGTTTTCCACGGGCGAAGTGCGCCGGATGGGCACGGGCCGTCGCGAAATCGGCCACGGAGCGCTCGCCGAGCGGGCCATCAAGCCGGTGCTTCCCGACATGGAAACGTTCCCGTACACGCTCCGCATCGTCTCCGATGTCCTGAGTTCGAACGGCAGCTCGTCGATGGCGAGCGTATGCGGCAGCTCCCTGGCGTTGATGGACGCCGGTGTCCCGATCAAGGCGCCGGTCGCAGGCATCGCTATGGGGCTCGTTACCGGTGGGAACGGACAGGCTGCGGTCCTGACCGACATCCAGGGCGCCGAGGACCACTCGGGCGACATGGACTTCAAGGTCGCAGGCACCGCCCAGGGCATCACGGCCCTGCAGATGGACATCAAGATCAAGGGCATCACGTACGCGGTCATGGACCGTGCGCTGGAACAGGCCAAACGCGCCCGGCTTCAGATTCTCGAGCACATGCGGCAGACGATCGAACAGCCGCGGGCGGAGCTGAGCAAGTTCGCCCCGCGGATGCTTAAGATCCAGATCCCGGTCGACAAGATCGGGAGCGTCATCGGTCCTGGCGGCAAGGTGATCCGCGGCATGATCGAACGATGGGGCGTTTCGATCGACATCGAGGACGATGGCAGCGTGGTCGTCGGGTCGACCGACCAGGAGTCGGCCGAGGCGGCGATAGCGCAGATACGCGCCATGACCAAGGAAATCGAAGTCGGCGAACGCTACCGCGGCAAGGTGACAAGGATCATGCCGTTCGGCGCCATGGTCGAGATACTGCCAGGCAAGGACGGCCTGGTGCACGCCAGCGAATTCTCCGAAGAGCGGGTCGACTCCCTGGAAAGGTTCGTGAAGATCGGCGACGAGCTCGACGTGGTGGTCGTGGAAATCGATCACCTGAACCGCGTGAACCTGTCCCTCAAAGCGGCACGCCAGGATGGAACCGGCGCCGAGGGCGCCGGGGCGGGCGCGGAGCGGCCGGCGGCGGCGCCCTCGCAGCGCTACGATAGGCCGCGCGGAGGACGCGACCGCGGCGACCGCGGCGGCGATCGCGGTGACCGCGGGGACGGGGGAGATCGTGGCGACCGAGGCGGCGATCGCGGCCCACGCCGGTACGGCGGTGGCGGTGGCCGCGAGGAAAGCAGATCGGAAGGCCACGGCGCGCCCAGGCCGCCCGACGGCGGAGAGAGCCGAGGCGAGGGCAGGTCCCGCCCGCCCCGGCGCCAGGTCGGCGGATTCGGCGGCGGTCGTGAGCCAATGCGACCACCACGGCGCGAAGAGACCGAATAGGCGGCCAGGAAGCGGAGACGGCGGCTGTGGCGCAGATCAAAGTAGCAGTCAACGGTGCTCTGGGCCGGATGGGCATGACCGTCCTTGGCGCAGTTCGCGCCAACCCGGATACCGTCCCCGTGGGCGGTGTCGACGTGAAGGCGAAATCGTCCTCGCTCCAGTTGCCAGACGGCTCGGGCAGCGTGCCCCTGTCGAACGACCTGACGGAGATCATCAAGTCGGCGCACCCGGACGTCGTCGTGGACTTCACGAACGGCGAAGGGGCGCTGACCACGGTGCGCAAGGCGGCGCCGGCCGGCGTACGGGTCGTGTCAGGGTCGACCGGCGTGACCATGCAGGCCCTGGATGAGATCGGCGCGCTGGCCGCGCAGCACAGGGTTGGGGTCATCAGCGCATCCAACTTCGCGCTTGGCGCGGTCCTGCTGATGCATCTCGCCCGCATCGCGGCCCGCTATTTCAACTACGCCGACGTCGTCGAAACCCACCACGAGACCAAGATCGACTCCCCTTCGGGTACCGCGCTGTCGATCGCGCGGGCGATAGTCGAAGGTCACGGCGGGCCGCTTACCGTGAACGTTCCCGAAAAGGAAACGCTCGCGGGCACGCGCGGAGGAACCCACGAAGGCGTCAGCGTGCACAGCGCGCGCATGCCAGGCCGTCTGGCCCGTCACGAAGTAACTTTTGGCACCCAGGGCCAGACCCTCGTGCTCATCCACGACACGATCAACCGCGACTGCTACATGCCCGGCGTGATGCTCGCGGTGAAACACGTCATGACCCTGCAGGGCCTGGTCGTAGGCCTCGACAACGTCATGGGGCTGTCGAAGCCGAAGCCCTAGCCGCGCCCCGGCCTGCGCACCGGCGGGATGGGAAACGCGGCGTCCCCAACTCACGTGCCCTCACGCCAATGAGTCGCGCGCGTCGTAATGTGTAGTCGTTCGACCCAGGCGCTTCGACTGCACAGCGCGCCAAACGAAGGAAACCCGAGATGAACAACCTCCACGACACCAGCGTCCGCGCTGGGATCCGCATCGCGGTGGTGGGCGTCACCGGCGCCGTCGGACGCGTCGCAATGGGACTGCTGGCCGATCGAAAGTGGCCGGCCAGCCGCCTGGTCGTGATGGCGTCCGCCCGGTCGGCTGGCAAGAAGATTGAGTACCGGGGGCACTCTCTCGAGATCAAAGAGGCGCGACCCGATGCGTTCGGCGGCGTGGATGCCGCCTTCATATCCGCAACCACTGCCGTCAGCCGCGCGCTGGCGCCAGAGATCGCCCGGCAGGGCGTCCTGGTCATCGACGACAGCGGCGCTTTCCGCATGCAGCCGGATGTCCCGCTCGTCGTGCCGGAAGTCAACGGCGGCGATGTCGTATGGCACCGCGGGATCATCAGCATCCCCAACTGCACGACCACGCCGCTCGTGATGGTCCTGGCAGCTCTGGGCAAAGCCACGCCGTTGCGAAGGGTGACTGTGGCGACATACCAGGCGGTGTCGGGGACCGGTGCGGCGGCGGTGCGGGAGCTCGATGCCCAGACCGCGGACTTGGCCGCCGGCCGCCCGGTGCGAGCCGAGGTCTATCCACATCAGATCGCGTTCAACGTCCTTCCACAGGTCGACGGGTTCCTCGACGATGGATACACCGCCGAGGAGCACAAGATGGCCAACGAGACTCGCAAGATCCTGCACCTGCCTGATCTGCCTTTGTCGGCGACTTGCGTGCGCGTCCCCGTTCGCACGTCGCATAGCGAGGCGGTCCACATCGAGTTCGACCGGCCGGTGTCGCCGGAAGAGGCGCGCGCGCTGCTGGCTGACTTCCCGGGTATCGAGGTGATGGACGAGCCCGCGCGAAGTCACTACCCTATGCCCGAACATGCCGCCGGCAAGGATCCGGTGTACGTCGGAAGAATCCGCAGGGACATGTCGCATCCGTCCGGACTGGCGCTGTGGCTCAGCTGCGACAACCTCCGCAAGGGCGCCGCGCTGAACGCGCTCCAGATCCTCGACGAAGTAGTCCGCAGGGGCGTTCTGAAACCGGCAACCGTCGTCACATCGGGCCCGCGGGAATAGGAGAGACCGGAAATGGTGGAACTCGGGCGACTTCTCACGGCCATGATCACGCCGTTCGACGCCGGCGGCGAGGTCGATTACCCGAAGGCGCGCAAACTTGCAAAGGCGCTCGTAGATTCGGGGACGGACGGGCTCGTGATTGGCGGCACCACGGGTGAAGCGCCGTCCATGGCCGACGAGGAGAAGCTGCGCCTCTTCGGCGAGGTCAAGGAGGCGGTCGGCCGCAGCGCGGCGGTGATCGCAGGGACCACCGACAACAACACCCGAAAATCGATCGAGCTCTCGATCGAGGCGGAAAAAATCGGCGTCGACGGGCTTCTGCTGACCGTTCCGGCGTACAACAAGCCACCCCAGGAAGGGCTGTTCCAGCATTTCAGGGCGATCGCAGAGAAGGTGCACAC
>JACPRT010000178.1 GCA_016189845.1 Chloroflexota bacterium
GACAGCGCCTGAACGCGACCATGGGGTCAGGTCGGGTCGCGGACGCATCTGGAGGGGCTGACACGGTCTCGGCCTCCCTCGAAGAACTGGCCAGCATTGACTTCATCAGCGAGGACCTGAGCGCGACCCTCCGATCAGAAGCGAAGGATAGTCAGAACTTCGCGATGGTGGACCGATGGTTGGCCAATCACCGCAACAGGATCGAGCAGAGATTGGCCAGATATTACGGGAGCCGCGCTACTGAAGATGGCATTCGCGGCCTCGACGAGCTGATCCGGCGATATCCCGCGCGAGCCCACTTCTACATGGAACGGGCACACCTCAAACAGTGGTTCGGGCAGCTGTCCGCCGCGGAAGAGGACTACTTGCTGGCCGCGTCATTGGATCCGGATAAACCCGAGCCCCACCTTTGGCTCGGGCGCCTCTACGAGCAGCAGGGACTGAGCAGCCGGGCCCTCTACGCGTACCGGCTCTATCTGTCGATATCTGGAGACGACGCTGAGCGCGCGGAGGTTCAATCAAAGGCGCGACGACTCGAGGGATCGCTGATTGCGGCGGGACCACGTCACGATGCCGGAGCAGTTGCAGAAACTGCCTCCCGGCTCGGATATCTGATCGATGCACTCGAGGATATCCGCGCTGAAACGAACCTCGACGATGTGCTCCTGGTGCGGCTGATCCGCGTTTACTCGGAGCGGCTGAATCTGCTGGTCGCGCCATCGGTACCTGAAAGCCCGGAAGACGTCGTCGAGACGGCGTCGTCAGTTCGCACCCCCGCGCCCTCGCCTGCCGCCGCGACGCCTTCGATCGTTGAGGCGTCTCCCCCAGACCTCAGAACTGTACTGGCGGCTGCGGGAGCTGCGTCCCACACCGAACACGGCCTGATCGCTGAGTTCGAACCGGGAGTAACCGAAGCCGAACCGAGCGTGCGAAGGCGGCCACCACGTGCACCCAGGAAACCGGTCAACTGGGGCGCGGTGTTCGCAGCTCTGCTCTCCGAACGCACACTGACGACAATCCTGGCCTTCGGGGTCCTTCTCGTTGCCGTTTCTTCGGTCGCCCTGCTTGTCGACCAGTGGAGGTCGTCGCCGAGCTACACCGACGTCTGGCCGCGGATACAGATCATCCTGGTCTGCCAGTTCCTCATGTTTATCGCAGCAGGCCACATCGTGAAGGAACGGCTCAAGCTCCGGCTATCGGGTCTTGCGATCCTCACGCTTGGTGCGCTCTGGGTACCATTCAACATCGGCGCCTGGATGTTCCGCGAGTTCGTGGCGCCTGGCGAGGTCGTACTGCCCGGCCTTGGGCTTCCGGTCGATCTACCGCTCATCGCCTGGCTGTACGTGGCGGCTTTCTGCATCCCGACCTGGCTCCTCCTCACCCTACGCTACAAAGGCCACCTCCTGACCCACGGGACAGTCGCGGCCGCAGCGGCAACACTCGCCCTCGCCCTTTCGGTCGTTGGCCTCTCCTGGGAATGGTCGGTGGCATCGATCGCGATCCTGGCTGTACCCCTGATCGTTGTCTGGCGCGTGTCCCGCGATTCGTCTTACGGCGCGGTTACCGCGCCTTTGTTCTGGACCGCCCAGGCGCTTCTGCTTGGCGTGATTGGCATTCTCGTTGGATTCTGGGCCGCCGGCGTAATCGAGAGTTATCCTCTGGCGCTCTCTGGCGCCGTCGGCACCGGTCTTTACATCCTGGCTTACCGATACACGTCTCAGCGGGTCTACGAATACCTTCTGACCGGCCTGCCGGCGATCTCCGTCCTGTACTCGCTCGGCGAATCGAGTCTGGTGCCGATCCGCCACTTCGATGCGCTGCTGCTGGGTATGGGCGCGGCCTACCTGATGGCAGGTGTGCTCTCGAGGGAACGCTACAACGGGAACGTCCTCGGGCGGTGGCCAATCCTGCAGCCAATGCGGGCGATCGGTTACGCGCTCGTAGCGGCGGCGGCATTGTGGCTCGAGGTCGATCAGGTGAGCCGGACCGCGGTCCTGTACGGGGTCACCGCAGTGGCGGTTGCTTCTGCAGCGTCGTACAGGCAGCCCCATTGGACGTGGCTCGCGGCTTCGCTGTTCGTGGCGCCGTTCCTCATGACCATCGACCTGATCGGCTGGCTCTCCGCTGATTACGTCGGCGTCGCGTTTGGGCTACTCGGGTGCGGATACCTGGTAGCGGCCGTGATCCTCCGGCGCTCGAGAGCACATGCGGCGCCGCTTTTGGTGGGCGCATTCGCACTGTCTGTTGCCAGTTTTGTGTCTGCGTTCTCGTATGACCCGTTCGATGACCCGCGAATCCCGGCGCTCACCCTGCCACTCGTACTGGCCACGCTCGGAGGCTTCTGGTACCTGCTACGTGCTGACCGGGACGAGGCCCTGTGGTGGGTCCTTGGCTCCGTGTACGCGGCCCTCGGTTATCGGCACGACCAATCGACCCGTGACGAGCCACGCCGATGGGCGGCTCCGTTCGTGGTTGCGATGATCGGCGCGATAGTCCCGCTGTGGACGGGCATGCTCAGCCTCTGGGCGGGTGTGCCGGATGTATGGATTGGGTCCGACCTCGTTCTGCTCGGGGGCGCGTATGGGATCGCCGGGACATGGCTGGCGGGACGTAATGGCCGGTCCGACGCCATGGTGCTGCGGAGTCTTGCCATCGCCCTTGCTGCGATCGCGCCCCTGTATCACGTGGCGGCCGCCGGCGTCGACTGGGGCCTGGCTGGCGTTCTATACGCCGATGTGGCGCTGGCAGTTGCGTCGGCGAGGTCATTCAGGCAGCCCCAATGGACGTGGCTGGCGGCTTCGTTGCTCGTGGCGCCGATCCTGCTTACGATCGACCTGATCGGTTGGCTTTCCGCCGGCTACCTGGGCGTAGGCCTCGGGCTGCTCGGGTGCGGGTACCTGACAGCGGCCGTGATCCTCCGGCGCTCGCCCACGCATGCGACGCCGCTTTTGGTGGGCGCCTTCGCGCTGGCTGTCGCCAGTCTTGTGTCGGCGTTCTCGTATGACCCGATCAACGTCCCACGAATCCCGGCCCTCACCCTGCCACTAGTCCTGGCGACGCTCGGAGCGTTCTGGTACCTGCTACGTGCTGGCCGGGACGAGGCACTCGAACGGGTTCTTCGTTCCGTGCACGCGGCCCTCTGGTATGAGCACGACCGGGTAAATCAGGACGACCCACGCCGCTGGGCGGCTGTGCTCTTCATTACGATGATCGGCGTGATAGTCCCGCTGTGGACGGGCATGCTCCACCTCTGGGCGGGTGTGCCGGACGTATGGATTGGGTCGGACCTCATTCTGCTCGCGGGCGCGTATGCGATCGCCGGGACATGGCTGGCCAGGCGTAACAGCCGGCCCGACGCTCTCGTGCTGTGGAGTCTTGGCATCGTCCTAGCAGCAATTGCGCCCGTGTATCACGTCGCGGCCGCAGGTGTTGACTGGGGCCTGGCCGGCATTCTCTATGCCAATGTCTCGCTCCTGGCGCTGCCCGTGCTTCCATGGCGGCGCAACCGGGCGATTGGGGCGGCGGCGGGCCTGCTGCCGGCCCCTCTGGGCGTCACGCTATGGCTCGTGGGCGTACCCGTCGCCTACTGGGCCGTGTGCTGGGCACTGCTCGGTGCTGGCTATTTCGCCGGAGCGGTAGCGTCCGGTCGGCACCCCGTCTCCGCATCGCTCTTGGGCGTCGCATCCGTCCTGGGCATCGCCTCTGTGATCTGGGCGGCTGCGGAGCCCTGGGGTGTCGCCGCCCGCTGGACGCTCCCAATCACTGTGCTCATGTTTGGTGTTGCAGCCGTGCTCGCCCACGGTGGAAAACCCGGAGACATCGAGGGCGCATTTCGACGCTTCGCGAGTCTCGTCGGCTTCCAGCTTCAACCGCAGCTGGTGCGCTACGGCCTGCCGATTGCGTTTGGTGCAGTAGCCACGGTACTCGTCCCGGCGTGGGTCGCGATGCTTCTGGTCTGGCGGGGCGTTTCCGGCCCGGTCCATGCGTACAACCTGCTGGGAATCGCATTTGCCCTGGCCATTCTGGCCCTGACCCTCCGCCGATTCGAGGCGCCGTACGGCAGGGCATCGCTTTTCGGCAGCGGCGCGGCGGCCTTCGCTGCGGTCGTGACGACTCTGGCCTTTCCTGAAATCAATCAGGCTGTCGTGATCGGTGTCCTGTACGGAACCGCCCTATTGAGCGGGCTTTTCCGACTGCACATGCATCGGCCGGAACCGGTCTACATCGCCGCCGCGCTCCTCCCCGTGCCTTTCGTGCTGACTCTTGATCTCGCCCGTGTCGACCCCCTTCTGTGGGGGACACCATTGATGGCTCTTGCCACCGGATATCTTGTGTTGTCCGCGGCGCTCCGGGCCAGGCTGCCGGTCGGATCGGCGGCGCCTCTGGCCCACGTCGGCTGGATACTGTCGGCGATAGCAGTCGCATGGACCGCTTTCTGGGGCGCCGCCAGGGTCGCGGGAATTGAGCCCGACACCACCCTTACCCTTGGAGGGGAGCGACTATACGCGAGCCTGGCGCTTTTCCTGGGCGCCGCGGCCTATGCCGTCGCAGCGTATCGCCTCCGCAGCGCCGGATTGGGACACGTTTCCACGTGGGTGCTTGCCGCTGCGCTTGGCCTGGTTTTGGTCGCCACGCCGCTCTCGATGCGTCACATAGCAATCGTCGTGGCCGGCCTGGCGTTCGCGTCGGTTCTTGCGGGCGCCCGACTGGCCCGTCGCCTGAACCAAGGCCGCGTCGAGCTCTCGTTTTCCCCTGAGTGGGGGTGGCAACGTGCAGCGCTCGTATTCGCCGAGCCGATCGCGTGGGCAGCGTACGGGGCTGCAGCGATTTCAGTTGCGCTGGCAACCTTCGATCTCCTGGGTCGTGGGGGCCAGGTCTGGGCGGCGAACGCTACTTACCTAACCGTCGTCGCGCTTCTGGTGACCTCAGCATGGTTGCGACGGTCGCCTGCATTCCTTGTGCTTGGAACTGGTCTATTCGTCGGTCCGTTCAGCCTTGGCGCATACGACGTCTGGGGTAGCTCCGCGGGACTTCCGGCGTTACCGAGCGCGGCACTCGCATTCGGCTGGACCGGTCTGGCAATCGGTTATCTGACCCTCGGCCTGGTCATCGAACGCCGCTCGTCTCGGTATGCGACGCCTCTTGTGGCGATCGGCTACCTGTTGTTCGCGGGTGCGGTTCCAGCGAGCCTCGGCAGCGCAGGGCGTCAGAGCGTCGTTTTCGGCGCCATTGTCCTGGTCTCGATCGCCTCGGCTTACTTGATCCATCGCGGGGGCTCCGGCACCCTGGTCAGTCTCGTGTCGACGGTGTTTGGAACGTCGATCGACGACGCCCGCCGGTTCAGTGCTGCGGCCCTCGTATGGCTCGCCGGTCTCCTCTGTCCACTTTGGGTCTTGGAGGTGCTGGCCCTGTTCACGGCGGAGGCGCCAGCGCAAGGGCTCGCTCTTGCCTTGCTCGCGCCCATGTACCTCCTGGCGGCGGTCTGGTTCGCCCGGCAAAAGCTCGACGCGTATTCGCGGCCGTTGCGAGTAGCCGGCTACGGTATGGCCCTCGTAGCGCCGGCGCTCTCCTGGTCGAGCTACGGGCCCGGTGTAGCAACGCTGGCCGTGGCCTCTGTCACTTTCCTGATCTCCGGGTACGTCTCCCGGCGGACGGCCTGGTCGATCGCGGCCCATGCAGCGTCCATTGTGCTGCTTTCGCTCACGGTGGCACGCGCGATCAGCCCATTAACCCCAACCAGAGAAATGTACGGGCTCGGGATCCTCCTGCTTGCAATCACTTACACCGCCATGAGCTCGCTCGCAGGGACGCGCGGTCGGGCCCGCCAGCCAGCTGGTCCGCTTGCCGGGTTCGCGCTGAGCGCCGCGGGTGTGGGCCTTTCGATCCCGGGCGCCTCAGAAGGATGGCCGATCAGCATCGCTGCCTTCGCAGTTGCGGCGGTCTTTTACGGCGCCGCGGCGTTCCGCCTTGGCGTCCCGCTGCTCCTGTACCCGGCGGCGGGACTTGGCACGGCCAGCTACCTGCTCGCTATCGCATTGATCTCGGTTGAACCGAGCAGCTTCGGCATGGCGCTGCTGCCCGGGGCGGTCGCAAGCCTGATCGTCGGGTGGATTACACACCGCTGGGTGCCTGCTCACATGGCGCGTGCTCGCATGGCGCCTGCCCAAGGACCTTTGCCTGAGGCGGTCTACAGGGTCATCGCCGTGCGCGCCCCTCTGGGCTCGTCTGGCCCGTTCCTGATCATTGGTTTCGGCCTGGGTCTGGCTTCCGCGTTGTTCTCGGCGCCCTACGAGATCCAGAGGCTGGCCGCCCTCGTCGCGTTGACCGGGATCTTCGCCGTTTCGCTTGCTGTCTTCCGTGGGTGGGTATGGCTTTACCCGCTCCTGCTCTCGGCGCACCTCTCCTGGGCCGCCTTGATCACGCTCCCGCAGATCGGCCTGGCAGGGCCGGCGATCGGGCTCCTGTTCATACCCCCGGCAGTGGCGGTCGTAAGTGCGCTCGGGGCTATCTCCAGGGGCCAGAAGATGCCCGGCGTTCGAAACCTGCTGCGGCAGCCCTACTTCGCCCTGATGCTCTTCGCTGGTCTGGACCTTGCGACGAGCGTGGCGCTGGCCGCCATGTCCGACTGGTCGGGCATCCTCATGAGCGCGACGTACGCCACTCTGGCCGCGGTAGCCGCCCAGAGGACCCGCATTCGCTTCCTGCCTTACGTCGCCACCGGCTTCCTCACCGCAGCGGTGATTTTCACCTCTCGACTGCTCGGTCTGACGTGGTCGGAGGCCGCGGTCGTGTGGGCTACCCAGGGGCTGCTGATGTGGTGGGCCAGCCATGCCGTTGCGTTCCTGGCCAGAGGCTCGCCGAACGGCGATGCCAGAGCCGCCGATCAGGCGCTCTGGCAGGTGCCGCTTCGCAATGCCGGCCTGCGCCTTTCATGGTTCGCGCTGGCGTTCGTGGTCGCGATGCTCTGCCTCGGGCTCGTCGTCCCGGACCGCCTGGGTTCCAGCATGAGAGACGCCTCTGCAGTCATGGCGATTCTCGGGCTTCTCTACCTGGGAATGGCATTCCTCGCTCGCAGGGTTTGGTTCGGATATGTGGCCGTCGCATTGCTCCTGGGGAGTTGGGTGGTCCAGGCGATCGATCTCGAGATCCCGAACGCCCAGGCCTACGCAATCCCTGCCGGGCTGTATCTGCTGGCGCTCAGCTATTTCGAGCGCCGGCGTGTAGCGGCCGCGACCGGCTATGCC
>JACPRT010000173.1 GCA_016189845.1 Chloroflexota bacterium
CGGCAGTATGAAACCGACAGACGCTCCAGGCTTCGGCGTCGACATCGACGTGAGCAAGCTGCCGAAGATATCTGGATAGGAAGGCCTCTTCAAGAAGGTCACTCTCTTCGCACTGACCCGTCACGGGACGGTTAAGCTTCGAGACCATCTGGGAGGAGGTCGAGCCCGGCGGCTCGGTGGTGAGGCGCGGGTTCCTGGACATGACCCGATCCGGGATGTTCCTCATGAATGAGGTCAACGTTGTATTGGAGGCAGTGCCTCAGATGACCTCAGCCCACCCCGCTTCCGGTGATCATGGCCCCGGGCATGGTTGGCCTGTAGGGAGGCGCCTCGATCTGAAGACGAAACGTCGCCCCCTTGCCGGACTGGTCCACAGCGTCTAAGGAGCCTCCATGCGCGTTCGCAATCGCACGGGCGATCGCAAATCCCAGGAACATGCCCGCCGTGCCCGCCGCCGGGACCGGCTCACGAGTCGCCGGGTTCTGGGCCACGAACATGGCGTCCAAATCCTCGACTTTGGGCCGCCAGCGACCGGCGGAGATCTCCACGATGCAGGACCGCTCGAAGCGCGACAGCCTCACCGCGATTTCCTCGCCGTCAGGCGTCAATTGTGATGCCAGCCCGACCAGATGGATGAGGCATCGGTCGAGGTGGATCGGGTCAGCCAGGCATATCGCCTGCTCGTCTTGCTGGACCCACTGGATCCGATGGTGACGGGCGTAGAAGGCCGGCTCGAAGGACTCGACGACCCGGCGCAGCAGCAGCGCCATGTCGACCTCGATCTTCTCGAGCACTGTCGCTCGCTGGGTCGCCGCGAGGTATTCCAGGGAATCGCCTACGAGAATCTCCAGGCGGCCCACACCATTCTTGAGAAGGTTCACCTGGTGACGTAGCTGGGCCGGGTAGTCTCCCCTGAAGACCTCGTTCTCCAGCATTTCCGTGGAGACCTTGATGGCGGTCATGGGCGTCCGGAGGTGGTGCGCGACGGCGTAGACGAGCGCCCGCCTGGTCTGGTCCGGGACTTCGGCGCGGCCATCGGTCTTTCCTTCCGCATCCGGTTCCACAAGCTCGACGATCAGCGGGGCCAACACGGACCCGATGCGTTCGGCCAGCTCGAGGTGCCATTCTGTATAAGCCCTCTCCGCATCGGCCGCCATCGTCAAGAAAGCCGCAACACGACTCTGCCAGAGCACGGGAACGCAGACGAACGAGCGCTGTGCCCTGACCCCCGGGGCGAACCCGCCCTGCGAGCTTTCACCGGAGGCGGGGCCAAACGGGTCGGCCAGAACCCCTCTCCGAGAACCGACCACCCGTTCGCCGGCCGTGCCGTTGAGTGGGCGAATCCTCGCTGGCCCCGCCGAGCCCGGAAATGCATACATTTCCTGGATCGTGCCGTGCGAGGAATCGGCCCGGGCGATTGAAATCCGGTCGAACGGAATCGCGTCTGCGATGATCGCCCAGGTCGCCGAAAGCCTGGCTTCCAAGTCGTCTTGACCGGTAACGACCCGAGCGACCTGCGTGAGCGTGTGCATGCCGCCCCTGAAACGCTCTGAGCTTCTATGAGCGGCAACCAAGCGTGCGACCAGCCAGGTCGCCAGCAACGCTGTGACGGTCACGAACAGCAATCGCCAGGGCAACTGCGCCGCCGCCTCGCCGTCAGACGGGAAGTACCGCATCGTGACCCACGCGATCCAACCCACCGAACCTGTGAGGAAGGCCAGACCCAAGAGCCATCCAAGCCGCCACGCGCCGACCAGCGCCGCCGGGAACGCGATCAGCACATAGAGGTCGATCGAGACCGCCCCGCGAGCCTGGGCCGTCGCCAGCACCCACCATCCCGTGCCGAAGGCGATCGTGTCCAGGGCCAGGCCGACCCAGATGGCTGGCTTGAGACCGCCCCGCGCAAGCATCACTGAGAGCAGGGCGTTGTAGAGGGTCACACCGGCGGCAACCCCGATCACCCAGCGAGTGAGTTCGGGACCCGGCGTGGCAAATGCGAGGCCTGCCGCCATCACCGCCACGACGACGCTGCGGGCCACGACCCACGTCCACTCTGCGGCCGCGCCTGACAGCGGAACTGAAGCCTTCCAGGCCCCGATTACCCGGGACCTGAGAGCCAAATGTCGCGTCGGCGCGAGGCCCGACCCCGACTGTCCCTGATCTCCCACCACGCTTCCCCCGGTAATCCATAGCTCCCGGGCGTCAACACGGGACTGCGGAGTTTGGCGTCGATGCGCTTTCACGCGTCGCCACATTGTTCCACAAGAGGGCGTTGCGACGCGGGCGGTACGAACACGAGCGCGTTTTCCTGCGATCGGTTCCGCATGCAAAAAGCTTCGGCGCGCCTGCACACGAAATGCTCACGGATACGAGAGACGCTCTCCCGGTGCGGCCATAACGAAGGGGCCGTACGATCCCGGAATATCTTCCCTGCTCGCTACCTTGATCTACTGCTATGTGTCGGGCGACATCCGCGCCCTTTACGCCGCGATGGGTTCCTATTTCTTTACGGGAATTCTGATGCAGCAACCGGAGGACCTCCTCGAAGATGCTCGAATTGGCCCCAGAATTTGTAGCCGAGGCAGACGCCGGTTACGTACTCTGGAGCGTCCCACGACCATAGTTGCCAACGGGACTACCAGGCTGTAACG
>JACPRT010000174.1 GCA_016189845.1 Chloroflexota bacterium
AGATTACCGTGATGCGGCGCATCGGCGATCGCGTCAAGGCGATCGAGGCGGAGCTCGAGGGCATCCAGGCGACACTGAATGCGATCCTGCTGACGCTGCCCAACCGTCCGCTGGCTGACGTGCCTGTCGGCGCCGACTCGGCGGCCAACGTGATCGTCGGGCAGGCTGGAGAGCCGGTCACGAGGGACTATCCGATCCCGGCCCACTGGGACCTCGATCCCGAAACGGTCGGCATCAATGTGGAGGCGGGAACGCGCATGTCGGGCGCCCGCTTCTACGCGCTGACTGGCAAGGCCTCGCAACTGCAGCGGGCGCTCGTGAACTGGATGCTCGACACGCACGTGCGCGAGCACGGGTATACCGAAGTGGCGCCGCCGCTCCTGGTGCGCGGCGACACGATGACGGGGTCGGGCAACCTTCCTAAATTCGCCGACAACCTGTACCACGACGCGGAGGAAGATCTCTGGCTGCTGCCGACCGCGGAGGTCGCGCTCAACGCGCTGCACGCCGGCGAAATCATCCCCGCCGGGCGCCTGCCGCTGAAGTACGTCGCGCACACCCAGTGCTTCCGGCGAGAGAAGGCGGCCGCTGGCCGGGACACGCGCGGCATCAAGCGGGTGCACCAGTTCGAGAAGGTCGAGATGTTCCGCTTCGTCGAGCCGGCGCAATCGGAGGCCGCGCTCGCCGAAATGGTCGATGAGGCGTCGAAGCTCTGCGAACGCCTCGGCCTGGCATACCGCGTGCTCAAACTCTGCACCGGTGACATCGGATTCCAATCAGCCAAGACGTTCGACCTCGAGGTATGGGCGGCCGGATCGCAGGAGTGGCTCGAGGTCAGCTCGGTGTCAACCTGCACCGATTTTCAGTGCCGGCGGAACAACACTCGATACCGCCCCCGCCCGGAGGCGGGCCCCCGCTTTCCTCACACCCTCAATGGTTCTGGGTTGGCAATCCCTCGCGTGCTGATCGCGTTGGTGGAGAACAACTACCAGGCCGACGGCACGGTCACGGTGCCGGGGGTCCTGAGGCCGTACGCCGGCTTCGACCGTATCCCCTGACGTCGAGTTGAATGGCTCGGGAAGGCGTAAGCTGATAGACCGTGCCATCACGGCGCGACGTATGTAAATGGGAACGGCCTACCGGCGCGGCCCACGGGGCGGGCGCACACGGAAGCCGCAACGTCCTGTCGGACACAACGAGGTACTGGATAGTGCTGAATGTCAACGAGCGGGCCGCGCGGCCCGCGGAGGACCGCTGCGTCCGGTTCGAGGCCGCCTATAACTTCAGGGACCTCGGCGGGTACCGGTGCAATGATGGCCGAAGACTTCGCTGGCGCCGCCTGTATCGCAGCGGTGCGCTGCAATGGATGACCCAGGGCGATGCGCACAAGGCTCGGGAGGTCCTCGGAGTCCGCAGCGTAATCGACTTGCGAAACAGCGAAGAAGTCCAGCGGGACGGATGCGCGCCGTTCCTGCAGCACCCGGTGAGGTACTTTCACGTACCGATCCTGGACGGGGAGCGCCGGGCGAGCCAGCAGGCCCAGGAGCGCCCGGACTTCGATATGTCGAGACTGTACCTGCGCATGCTCCGCGACGGCGCAAACGATTTCGCCCGGGCGGTGCGGATGGTCGTGGCGCACGCCCACGAGCCGATCGTGTTCCATTGCGCCGCCGGCAAGGACCGGACGGGCCTGCTCGCGGCCATATTGCTGGGCGCGTTCGGCGTGTCGGACGACGACATCATCGACGACTACGCGCTGACCTCCCGCCACCTTGACCCGATCATCGAGAGGATGCGCTCGACCCCCGGCTACGCCGAGATAGTTGGCGACCTCCCGGCCGACATCTTCAGCTCGCGGCCCGAGGCGATGGCCAGGACGCTGGAAGGCGTCCGCGCCCGCTGGGGGTCGATGCGGGACTACCTCGCGAGCATCGGCCTCGACGAGGCGGAGCTCGCGGGGATCGAAGAATCCGTCCTGGAGTAGCTACTCTCCAGGGCGGGTCTGGATGGGCGACAGCCTGAGCGTGTAAGGGGCCGCCGCCATGGAATCGGGCGTCGCGGCGCTCACGATTACGACGACCGTTTCCTCCGGATCGACCCCGTCGAGCCTGAATTCGGCGTCGCCCGACGGTCCAACCGCCACCTGCGCGGCCCGCAGCGGGGAGCCCTGCCTGATCCGGACGACCTGGATGAGCCAGGTTTGCGGAATCGCGTTCGATACCCGGACAAAGCCGTTGCTCTCCCAGTCCCTGTCCGTTTCCGCGAAGTCGAACCAGCCGGTTTCTCGGATCTCGAAATCGTCGAAACAGATTCCCTGCAGGTGGACCGCGTCGTCGGTCACGTACTCCAGCCGAAGCAGGACTTTCTTCCCGGCCAAGGGGGTCAGGTCTATCTGCTCCGACAGCCAGCCGTCGCTCTTGCCGGTGTAGCCAGCGCCGAAGGCGGCGCCATTGGTGTTTCGCTGCGTCGTGTGCAGCCCTTCGAGGATCGTCCAGGTCTTTCCGCCGTCCTCCGACGCCTCGACGTATGCATAGTCCCATTCGTCTTCGATGCCGAACCACACCGAGTAGCGCAACACGGCGCTGGTCACAGGGGTCAGGTCGATTTCTCGGGTGAGTGTCGAATCGATGGAGTCGCCCTGATTGCTCCACCAGCACGCCCTCAGACTCTTCGGTGCGACCGGGAACAGTTCGGTCGCTGATTCCCCTTCGAATTTCAACGAGAGTCCGGTTGCGCCGGGGCGGACCACGAAGTAGGACGCCCCCATCTGCGCAGCCTGCCCGGTGATCGTTTCGTCTGAGGAGACCATGCGGCTGACGAGCGGCCCCAGCTTTCGATTGGAATAGCCGTAGCGCGTCCCGTCTTCATCTGCATAGTTCGCGATCACCCAATCGCCAAACACGTCGAGCGCGCGCTCGCGGAAACCCAGTTGCTCAAGATAGGCGTCGATGCCATCCAGGCCGTCGCGGCCCTGGGCGACAAGCCGCCGGATTTCGCGGTCCCCGCCGTAATGCTGGATCAGGTAGTCCCCGAACAGCATCGCCCCGCCGTAGTGCGGCCCCGTGTCCGGACCATCAGGCCACACGTTCAATTGCACGTTCGGATTCGCAAGGAACGCCGGCACGCTCTGCGCGGAGAGCCCGGCTTTGTCGACCGCGACCTCCGACAGCCCCTCGTTGATCCATGTGTCTTCGCCGGGGTCGGCCGCGAAGTGGACGGCGTGCTGCAACTCATGTGCCAGGACGTTCATGTACGAAGCCGAGCCGACTGCCAGCTTGCGGGCATCGACGTAGATGATCTTGCGCCCGTTGGAGAACGGGTGGACCTCGGGGGGGAACTCGTCGCTCGAGCTGTAATAACCGGCCAGGCCGGCCTCCAGGTCGGTGTGGAAGATCGTGATGCGCGGGTCGCCGTTCAGGCCCGGGCCCCCGAGGTCCCCGAACAGGCTCGTCACCCCCGGCCATACCTGTTCCTCGAACCCGCGAACCGCGCGGTCGAGGTTCGCCGGGTCGACCGGGGTGGTCATGCCGAAGAGCCACACCGCGTGATCACTGATCCGCCGTACGACGGCCTGGACTCGCTGTGCGCCGCCGCTGTCCTGCAGCACCCACAACTCCTCCTGGGCGCCCTCCCTGATGGTCGGTGGCGAAGCGCGGGGAATGGAGTCGATAGGCTGCTCCCGTCGGAGCCGCAGCCGGCGGGCCAGATCGAGCGGGTCGCGGTCGGGCGGGGTCGGAATTATCTGTGCGGGCGCCGGCTGGACGGGCGCGGGGATCGGCCTCACGGGCAGGATCGTGGCGGTCGGTGAGGGGACCGACGTAGAAGGCGTTGTGGTCGCAGGCGCCAGGGAAGGGGATGGGGAAGGGGATGAGCGTGAAGGTGGAGCCAGCGAAGGAACCGGGGAGGGCGCCGAAGATTGAGAGCCGGATGGCGCAGCAGTCGTGGGCGGAGGAGTCGGGGTTGCACCCGGCGTCTCGCCCGGCCGGGCACGCGGCGCGGACGAGCACGCGACGAGCAGCGTGGCTCCGAGGACAAGCAGGACTAATAACTTCAATTGAATTCGTTCATTGCGGCCTGAATGCCACGAGCGGCGATCGCCTCGATGCTATCGGCCGCGCGCATCACGGCTTCGTCCACCAGCACCCGGTCCTCCCGGGTCAGCGGGCCGAGGACGTGATCGATTTCCCTGCCTCGCGTGCCAGGCCGCCCGACCCCGATCCGGACCCGGCCGAACTCGGTCGATCCGATCGCGCCCATGATCGACTTCAGCCCGTTGTGGCCTCCCGCGCTGCCCCGTGCCCTTATCCGGATCTTGCCGGGTTCGAGGTCCATGTCGTCCACAAGTACGACAAGCCGCTCGGGCCCGGCCGCATGCCGGCGGAGCAGGTACCCGACCGCCTGCCCACTCTCGTTCATATAGGTCCGCGGCACGGCCAGCAACACGCTTCGGCCGGCGAGGGTCGCCTCGGCGGCGTCGACCCGCGAGTCGATCCGCTTCAGCTTGACGCCGCACCGCCGGGCAAGCTCGTCGAGGCACCATGCCCCGGCGTTGTGGCGGGTGTTGCGGTAGTCGGCGCCCGGGTTGCCGAGGCCGACGACGATGAGGTCCGGCGTCTTTTTAGACTTGAGCGTGTTCCAGAGCTTTCCAACCACGACTAGCCGGGCGCCTTGTGCACAAGGCGGAGGAAAGCGTCCTCGTCGATGGTCGTGACGCCAAGCCGCCGGGCGTCGTCCAGCTTGGACCCGGGTTCCGCGCCCACGACGACGTAGTCGGTCTTCTTCGAAACGCTCCCCGAGATCTGGCCGCCGAGCGACTTGATCAGCGACTGCGCCTCGGCACGTGTATACCGTTCGAGGGAGCCCGTGACCACGAATCTCTTGCCCTCCAGAGGCTTCGGGCCGCTTCGCGCGGCAGTATCCTCGTGCGGGTCGATTCCGGCGGCCGCCAGCTTGTCCAGCACCTTCTGGTTCCCTGGCGTGTCGAGCCACTGCCGCACGCTTCGTGCGATCTCCGGACCGATCCCCTCGATTTCGTCGATGGCCTCCACGGAGGCGTTCCGCAGGGCGTCGGTCGAGCCGAACCGGCCGGCCAGCAGCTCCGCGATCTCGTTTCCGACATGCTGGATCCCCAGGGCGAAAAGCAGACGGCTCAATGGCCGTTGCCTGGCGGCGTCGATGGACGCGAGGAGCTTGTCGACGCTCTTTTCGCCCATGCGTTCGAGCTCGAGCAGCTCCGAACGGCGGGACTCGAGCGAATAGACATCTGCGACGTCCTGTACGAGCCCGGCGTGGATCAACGTCTTCGCGAGTTTCTCTCCCAGCCCTTCGATGTCCATTGCGCCCCGGGACGCGAAATGCTCGAGCAGCCGCTCGAACTGGACGGGGCATCGTGAGTTCACGCACCTGGTCACGGCTTCGCCCGGGTCCCTGACGACCGGCTCACCGCAGCTGGGGCATTCCTTCGGCAGCCTGTACTCCTTCGAGCCGGCGGGGCGCTTCGACAGGACCGGGCCGACGACCTGCGGGATCACGTCGCCCGCCCGCTGGACGATCACGGTATCGCCCTCGCGGATGTCCTTGCGGCGCACGTCGTCCTCGTTGTGAAGCGTCGCCTGGCTCACCATTACCCCGCCGACGAAGACCGGTTCCAGGACTGCGTACGGGTTCAGGCTGCCCGTACGGCCCACATTCACGCGTATCTCCTTCAGGAGCGTGGTCGCCTGCTCCGCGGCGAACTTGAAAGCGGTCGCCCACCGGGGCTCTCTGCCCACGTATCCGAGCCGCTGGGCGATGCGACGTTCGTTCGCCTTGACGACCATGCCGTCGATCGCAAAATCCCACTTCGTGCGGACGCCGCCGACCTCTTCGAATGCCTTCAATGCCTCGTCGAGGTCATTTGCCCGCCGAGACCATGGCGGAGTCTTGAAACCCCAGTCGCGCAGCGTCTGCAACGTGTCCCACTGGGTGACCGGAGTGGCGCTGTCGTTGGCGTACCCGATGGCATACGCGAAGAAGTCGAGAGGCCGCTTCGCGGTGATCCGGGAATCGAGCTGTCGCAACGCGCCAGAAGCGGCGTTGCGGGGATTCACGTACAGGGGCTCGCCCTGTGCCTCACGGTCCTTGTTGAGCTGTTCGAACGCCCTTTTCGGGAAGAACACCTCGCCCCTGACCTCGACCACCCGGGGATGCCCGTCGCCGCCAATGCGGAGCGGGATGGTACGGATAGTCCTGAGGTTGGCGGTGACGTCTTCGCCGCGGATGCCGTCGCCACGGGTGGCCCCTCTGGTCAGCACCCCGTCCTCGTAGGTCAGTGCGATGGCCAGACCGTCGATCTTCAGCTCGCAGACCATGTCGAAGTTCTTGAGGTCGCCGTAGTCGCATGCCCTGCGGTACCACGCTCGTAGCTCGTCGGCATCGAAAACGTTGCTGAGACTGAGCAACGGTACGGGATGCTCGACGGTCCTGAACCCGGGAGCGGGCGGCGCGCCCACGCGCTGGGTGGGGGAATCCGGCGCCCGGAGTTCCGGGTGCTGCTCTTCGAGGTCTTTGAGTTCACGGAAGAGCCGGTCGAACTCTGCGTCGGATATCTCCGGCTGCGCGAGCACGTGGTAGAGGTGATTGTGCCGGTTGATCTCTTTCCGCAGCCACTCGGCGCGCCGGGCAGCGTCGGCGGGTACGGATGGTCGAGGATTCGCGCTCATATCCCTCCGGCCGGATGCAGTCGCGCCAATCTTCGGTCGGATGAACTCGGGGCCCCCGGCCAGTATAGCAATGGCGCCGTGGAATGCCCGCAGCCGGCGTGGCTCACATCTGGCGTCCTATACTCGTTTGCCTGTTACCCGTTTACCTGTGACGTGCAGCCCTGAGTCGCCGGCCCTTTGAGCGCCGGCAGAACGGCGAGGAAGGCCTGGTGAAGATTGGCCGACGTCAGGCCATTTAGAGGCATTCGGTACGACGAACGCCTGGCCGGGCCGCTCTCACTGAATCTGGGCCCGACCTACGACATGATCTCGCAGGAGAAGCAGCGGGAGCTCGTGGCGCGGTCGTCAACCAACGTGATCCGGCTGGAGCTGGCGCTCGATGGCGACGAGGCCGAGAGCGCCGACGGTCGCTACGACCGGGCGGCCGCGGTCCAGACGAGCTGGATGTCCTCGGGCATCCTGCGGCGCGATGCCGAGCCGGCCATGTATGTCATGGAAGAGGCGTTCGACTATCGCGGGGCGCGTTATCGAAGGTTTGGCCTGCTGGCGGCGGTGCGTCTGGAGGACTACGACCGCGGGATCATCCTCCCGCATGAGCACACGCGGCCGCGTTTCGTCGCCGATCGCCTCGAGCTGATGAAGGCGACGCGTGCCAACTTCAGCCCGCTCATGATGCTGTTCCGCGAGCCTCCGGGAGCCCCGGTAAGCCGCGTTCTCATGGACGTGGTCAGCAATCCCCCCGATGCCACCGCCACGCCACCCGACATGCCGGCGATAAGGCTGTGGCGGATCACCGACCCGGAGCGGACCGCGGCCATCACTGCTGCGTTTCGAGAGACGAAGCTGTACATCGCCGACGGCCACCATCGCTATGAGGCCGCGTTGCAGTACCGCATCGAGACTCGCTTCGGCCACCGGGCGCGCTCGGACGCCCCGACGAATTTCCGGATCATGAATCTGATCGAGATCGGCGATCCAGGGCTGTTCCTGCTTGGCTATCACCGGCTGGTCGCCAATGCCACGGGCGTCGAGCTGGAGGCGCTCATCACGCAGATCAAGGCCGGGTTCGACCTCAAGCCCTGGCCAGCGGCGCTGCCGCTCGACTCCGAGACGATCGACTCGCAGCTCAATCGAGAGTCACGGACGACCCTCGCCATGGGCGTGTCCGGGCTCGGCGGCTCTCCCGTTCACATCGCTGTCATGCGACGGCCGCAGCAGACGACGAGCGCCCGTGAAGCGTCCGACTACGCTCGTCTCCACAACGAACTGCTGCGCAAGGTGTTCGACGAGAAGCGCGAAGCGCAGGTCGTGTCGCACGCGCATGACCTGCGGGATGCGTTGAACATGGTCAAGACCGGACGGCGCCAGATGGCCTTCGTGATGAGGGCGCTCACGCCATCCCAGTTCGAGGCAGTCGTCGGCCAGGGCCAGAGACTGCCCCCGAAGTCGACCTTCTTCCATCCGAAGTTGCCGGCCGGGGTGGTCATTCAGAGCCTGGAAGGCGTGCTTTAGCCTCGCCTCACTAGCCCTCGAGTTCCTTGAGCCTGGCGATGATTGTGGACGCCGGCACGTGCTCGGAGTACCGAGTGCCGACGTCCTTCCACTTCAGTTGTCCATCTTTGCCAATGATGAACGTCGAAGCCGACGCCAGCCCGTCGCCGTGCAGGTTGAACACGCCGTACTCCGACGGAACCGCAGGGTCGCGGCTCGAATACGCAACTGGGAATTGAGCGCCGAATTCCTGGACGGCGTACTCGGCGCCCTTCAGGTCGTCGGTGCTGACGGCGATCACCACCGCGTCCAGAGCTTCGATCTGGTCGTAGGCATCTCGCAGCTCAACGAGCTGCTGGCGGCAGTAGGTTCACCACCAGGCGCGATAGAAGGTCAGGACGACCACCTTCTCACCGAGGTGCTGGCTGAGCGTCACCTCGCCGCCGTGGGCGTCGGGAAGCGTGAAGTCGTGGACGCCGGGCCCCAGCGACAACGCCACCGCGCCGGTGGTTGCCGGCGGAAGCCGGGTGGCCGTGGCCATGGGAGCGGCAGCGGTTGGCGTGAAAGCGGGCGCTCCCGAAGTTGGAGCATTCGCTGGCGTCAGGTTCTCGCTAACGCATCCGGCCAGCGATGCCAGCAACAGGGCCAGCGAAGCGACCAACGCGAGAGGGCTGGCTGAAACGCGATGGCTGTTCATGTCTCGCCGCGACCCCATTGCGGGCGACGGACCGGGTCCTATCGTCCCCCCCGCATGGCCGCGATCGACTTTTCGAGCGCCTGCAACGCTCCGTCGACGTGCGCCGGCTCGACCCAGCCCATGTGTCCGATCCGGACGATCTTGCCCGTCATCTGTCCCTGGCCGCCGCCGATCACGACGCCGTGATCCTTGCGGACACGCGCCACGAGCGCTTTGCCATCGATCCCCTCCGGCACACGAATGGCGGTGACCGTGTCCGAGGCAATACGCCGGTCCGGGAACAGCTTCAGCCCCAGCCGCTCCGCTCCGTTCCGGCAACGGTCCGCGATGGCGTGGTGGCGCTCGAAGACATTTTCGATGCCTTCGTCGACTATCCGCTGAAGCGAGATCTCGAGCGCGTACATGGCCGGCAGGCACGGCGTGAACGGTGGCTGGCCGAGCTTCAGATAGTCGCGATACTGGGCGATGTCGAAGTAGTACTTCGGCATCTTCGATGTCGGGTAAGACTTCCACGCCTTTGCGCTGAAGGTGACCATGGAGATCCCAGGCGGAGCGATCCAGGCCTTCTGCGATGCGGTCGAGACGACATCGAGGCCCCAGGCATCGACGGCGATGGGAATCGCCGCCGCGCTCGAAACCGCGTCCACGAGCACGAGCGCGTCCGAGTTTTCGTGGATGGCCTCGGCGATGGCTTCGAGGGGGTTCGCGACCCCGGTCGAGCTCTCGTTGTGCGTGAGTATGACCGCCTTCACGCCGGGCAGTTCGCGGAGCTTTCTGCCCAACGCTGCGGCGTCGACCGCCTGGCCCAGCGGGAACGGCATGGCCGTCACGTCTGCGCCATATGCACGGGCGATGTCGCCATACCGGTCGCCGAAGAAGCCGATCGTGAGCGATAGGACTTTGTCGCCGGGCGAAAGCGTGTTGACGATCGCCGTCTCCATCGCGCCGGTGCCCGACGAAGTGATGAAGTAGGCGTCGTCAGCGGTCATGAACACCGTCTTCAGGTTCGCAGTCATGCGGGCGAGCATGTCGGCGTACTCGGGGCCGCGGTGGTCGATCATCTGGGTGCCTGCGGCATCCAGGATGTCGTCGGGTAGCGGCACCGGGCCGGGGATCCGGAGGTTCTCGTGCGACAGCTTCGCTGCGGTCGTCGTCAGC
>JACPRT010000176.1 GCA_016189845.1 Chloroflexota bacterium
AGTGCGAAGATGAGCGCCCCCGCCAATACGAAAAGCGCGGGGAACCAACGTCTCTTGAACATGCTCCCTCCCTCCGCAGGCGACCCGTGCGGGTGAACACGGGCCGCTCCCTGAAAACCGGCGGCTTTAGCCGCGGGCGGAGCCTAACCACCAGAGGACGGGATGTCAATCGCGGGCGTCGGTTGATCTGCTTTCGGGGTGCTACCGCGATCGCCGGACGATCACCGCCCTGAGGTCAAGGAGCAGGGTCAGGACGTTGGCGCCGATCGAAGCGCCGTAGACCATGGTGCGGGATATCTGCTGGACCCGCCGCAACGGGTCGTAATGCTCCTGAAATACATCCGCGAACGCCAGGCCGGCGAGCGCGCCCGCGGTCGAACCGGCCAGGATAAGCGAGACCCTTAGCGCGGTAGTGCGCGTGTCTTCACCCGGCCGCCACCACGGCAGGAACCCGCCCGCAGAGGCACCCAGCCCGATGAACACTACGCGAGCGGCGAGGAGGTATGTTCGGTCGGTGCCTGGAGGCAGCGATATCCCCGCAAGAGCCATACCCGCCAGGGCGCCCAATCCGGCGAACATCAACCCGCCAATCATGCGTACCACGACCGGCACGACGTGTTCGGCAAGTCTCAAGCTTTCCTCCTCAACCGCGCCGCGCACCGGGACGCACGTCTCAGGTCGCATGGTCTCCGTCCGACATTAAACTACGTTCCGTTCAGCAGGCTCGGCGAAAGGAACAAACGATGATCCGGATCGGCACGCGGGTGAGCCCCGACTGGCTGCAGCGCCCTAACGACCTCAAGTTCCTCAAGCAAATCGGCATCGATTATCTGGACATCACGCTCGACATGGTCGACGGGTACCGGGAGAACAATGGCAGGGTCGACCGCTCATCGCTGCAGAAGGTCGTCGATACCCTCGACTCGTACGGTTTCAAGATCGAGCGCGCGAATTTCCTGAATTCCGAATTGCATCCCGTGTACATGGGCCTGCCCGAGAGCGACCGTGTCATAGAAAACGCGGCGCGCACCGCAGAAATCGTGGGTGAGTTTGGGATCCCGATCCTCGGGCTACAGGTATTTCAGGCCGCACGTTTGCTCGAGGGACGCAGGGCCGGGGTGTACTCATGGCGGAAGGGCCGGGGCGACTACGAATACCTCCACATCGACGTCAGGGACTCGATGAAGGCGGCCCGCCCGCCAGAGGGGGCGCCCACGCGCGAACAGCTGTGGGAGCGCACGTTGAAGCTCTACCGTGCCGTCACGCCAGTCGCCGAGGAAGCCGGCGTCAAAGTCGCAATGCACGGCAACGATCCGCCGATCGCGAGCGTCGCCGGAATCCCTCAGATCCTTCACGACCGGGCTGGCTTCGACCGCCTCTTCAGCGAAGTGCCCAACCCGAACAACGGGATCACATTCTGCGTCGGTACGCGCTACGAGTCGGGCCAGGACGTCCTGAGCATGATCCGCCACTTCGGAGGGCAGAAGCGCCTGTTCCACGTCCACTTCCGGAACGTGAAGGGCACGATCCCGAAGAACGGCCAGTATTCGGAGGTCGCTCCGGACGAGGGTGACCTGAATATGGCCGACGTGGCCAGGGCGCTGCACGAGGTCAGTTACGAGGGTGTGATCGACTACGACCACATCATGCGCCTGATCGACGACCCGGGTGGTAAGAGCTACATCGCGTACTGCGTCGGGTTCATGCGTGGAATACTGATGGCCGTGCAAGGGCCCGGTAGATAGGGGACGCGGTCTCCTCTACCCGAGCCCCGGGATCCGCCAGGCCAGGGAACCTGCGACGGCGACTACGATCGCCTGGACCATCTTTCCGAGGAAGATGCCGAGCATGAAGCGGCCGATGGGCGCATGCGCGGAGCCGGCGATCACTCCTGCGAAGTCGTAGATCGGGTTCGGCACGGCGGCCAGTGCAAAGGCGCTCACGAAACTCGAGTGGTTGAGCCATGCGCCAACGTTTCTGACCGCAGCGCCGAGCCGGTCGGCCCGGGTCGCGATCCGCCAGTTGATGAGGTGCCGTATCCAGGCGCCGATGAAGTAGGTCAATCCCATGCCCGCGGCCATTCCCGTTGCGCTGGAAAGTGCAACCAGCCCGGGATTGAAAATGCCACCTGCGGTGAAGACAAGGGGGAGGATCGGCATCGGCAGGAAGAAGGTGGCGCCGCTGAGAAAGCCGACGACGAAGAGAGCGGCGTAGCCGGCGCCTGCGAACGACTGTGCGTCGGGGATGTAGTTGTGCAGGAGCACCGGCAGCAAAATCGCCAGGCCTATCGCGACGAGCAGGGCGACCATTTTCCGGTCTACCGCGAACCCTGGAGTTATCGTCGTGATGACACTGGTGACCATAGTTGCGTTAGCTTAGCCGCGGCCAGGGCTGGACATCGTGTGCGCCGGGTGTCGGACAGTGTGGTCTTGGAATGGCTTTTCGACGACCCTTCGATGTCGCCGGCGCGAAAACTACGAGGGCGCCCCGAGAATCGGGACGCCCTCGCATTTTCACCGGCCCTGAGGGCCGGCGGCGGGCACCGAGCCGCCATGGTGTGGGGGGCGGCGCTGTGGCCAAGCCGCCTCGGTTGTGAACGGGAGCTACTTCGAGGACCCTGGGATCACCTTGCCGTTGCCGGTCAAGGCCGTGTACGTCTCAGCTCCCGTCTGGCTGGATTCATACGGATGTTCGTTGCCTCGCTTGATTCCCTTGAAGGGATTGAGGCTGAACCCGTTCGGAACGTTCTCCTTGAGGCCCGTCGCGATCAGTGTCAGCTTGACGTCGTCGTCGAGCGATCGGTCGATCGACATGCCGAAGAAGATCGCTGCGTCCTTGCGGACCGCCTTGCCGATCAGCTCTCCGGAGGCATTGACCGCGCCGAGCGTCAGGCCTTCGCCGCCCTTGACCGAGAACAGGACACCCTTTGCGCCCTTGATCGACAGGTTCAGCAG
>JACPRT010000177.1 GCA_016189845.1 Chloroflexota bacterium
GCGGATTACTTATGTCAATTACATGAAGCAGCAGGTCTGCCTCGCGAAGCTCCTCAAGTGTCGCCCGGAAGGCCGCAACGACGATCGACGGCAGCTTGTGGATGAAGCCGACCGTGTCGGTCAGGACGGCGGGCGTTCCCGAGGGCAGGAATATCCGCCGGGTGGTGGGATCGAGCGTCGAGAACAGCTGATCGCGTGCGATCACCGCGGAATCGGTGAGCCGGTTGAAGAGCAGGCTCTTGCCCGCGTTGGTGTACCCGACCAGGTCGACGATGCGGGTCTCCCCCTGCGCCCGGTTGCGTCGCTGGCTCGCCCGCTGCTGGCGGACCAGTTCCAGCTCTCGCTTCAGCCTGGAAATCTTGGACCGCACGATCCTGCGGTCGGTCTCGATCTGGGACTCGCCCGGCCCTCGGGTGCCGATCCCGCCTCCCAGCCGTTCCAGGTGCGCCCACTGCCCTGCCAGCCTTGGCAACAGATACTCGCTCTGAGCAAGGTCGGTCTGGAGCTTGCCCTCCCGCGTGCGCGCCCGCGCCGCGAAGACATCGAGGATAAGGCCGCTGCGATCGATGACCTTGACGCCCAGGGCATCTTCCAGGGCGCGTTGCTGAGAGGGCCTGAGTTCGTCGTCGAAGATGACCACGTCGATCCGATCGCTCTTCGCCGTCTCCTTGAGCTCATCGAGCTTGCCCGTGCCAACGTACGTCCTGGACGGCTTCTGCAGGACCTGAGATACGCGCTTGACGACGCGCGCTCCGGCCGTGCTGGCAAGATGGGCCAGTTCGTCCAGGGATTCGTCGGTAGACAGCGGGCCACTGGCGCCCCGGACGGCCACGCTCACCAGGCAGGCGCGCTCGGGCGCCGGGACCGTTGGGACCGATCGGCCGCGTGGCATGCGTGCGGTTCGCCTACCCCGCTGCGGTCACTTTGGGCGCAGGGATCTTCCATCCCTCGAGGCGCTTGAGGCCGAGTTCAAGCCGTTCGTCGGGGATTGTGAGCGAGAGGCGGATGAACCCTTCACCATGTTCCCCGTAACCGCTTCCCGGCGTCACGACGATATCGCGTTCCTCGAGCAACGTCTGGGCGAAGCTCGCCGACGTGTACCCCCTCGGCACGCGCACCCAGATGTAAAGCCCCGCATGTGGCTCATTGGGCGACAGCCCTAGCCTGCGCAACGCGGCGATCACCCGGTCCCGCCTTCGCTGATAGATGGCGTTGTTCTGCCTGATCCACGAATCCGGAGTCTCCAGCGCCTCGATGGCCATCTCCTGGATTGCCTGGGGGGCGCCCGAGTCCAGGTTGGACTTGACTCGCATGAGGGCGTTGACCATGTCGGCGTTGCCGACCGCGCACCCCATCCGCCAGCCGGTCATGTTGAACGTCTTCGACAGCGAATGGAACTCCATGCCCACTTCGAGGGCGCCGCTTGCCTGCAGGAAGCTCGAAGCGTGGTAGCCGTCGTAGGTGACCTCCGTATAGCAGGCGTCGTGGAGAACGGCGATCTCGTTGGCCTTCGCGAACTCGACGACCTTCTCGAAAAACGAAAGCGGTGCGACCGCGCCGGTCGGGTTGTTCGGGTAGTTGATCCACAGCACCTTCGCCCTGCGGGCCACCCCTGCCGGTATCGAGTCCAGGTCCGGGAGAAACCCGTTTTCCTCATTGAGCGGTAACGGGTAGACGTCGCCCCCGGCGAACATCGTTCCAACGCCGTAGACCGGGTACGCGGGGTCCGGGACGAGCGCCAGGTCGCCGGGATCGAGGAAGCACAGGGCGGCGTGGCCGATCCCTTCCTTGGCGCCTATCAGATTGATGGCCTGGGTTACCGGGTCCAACGTCACGCCGAAGCGGCGCTTGTACCAGTCGGTGACGGCCTTCCTGAACTCGAACAGACCCTCCGATTCGGGGTAGCGGTGGTTCGCAGGCCGGTCGGCGGCCGATTTCAGGGCCTCGAGGACGTGGCCGGGCGTGGGAATGTCGGGGTCGCCGATGCCGAACGAGATGACGTCGATGCCCTGGGCGCGCTTGGCCGCGATTGTGCGCGAGATGCCGACGAACAGGTATGGCTTGAGCTGCTTGATCCGGTTTGCGAATTGCATCGGTTTCCTTCGATTATCGGCCTAATCGGGCCATGTGCCCTCGAACACCTCGACCGTTGGGCCGTCGAGAAAAGCCTCCCCCTTGCCCGGCCAACGGATCTTCAGGGTCCCGCCCGGCACGAGGA